>JAFGFR010000230.1 GCA_016930955.1 Victivallales bacterium
CTGGATGTAGTGCAGTCGGACTTGATGATCCTCCACATAAACGACCAGAGGTCCTTTTTGCTGAACGGCGGGTGCGGACTGGAAAATTTTGGCGGCGCGGCAAGAATGGCCACACTATTCGACGAGCTTCGTAAACAGTCCGATGCCGACGTTTCCGGCACACCCTTCATGACCTTATCATCCGGGGGCAGCTTTCAGCCCGGGCAAATATTCGACATGAGTCTCAAAAAAGGCATTCCCTACTTTGATGCCATGGCCATGGACATCATGGGGTTTGATGCCGTACTGATAGCCGACCGGGATTTTGCGTTGGGGCCGGATATCCTTGCAAACTTCATCGGGAGCTTCAAGCTCACCCGGCCGGTCTTCATCTCCGCGAATCTGGATGTTTCCGCCGAGCCGAAGCTTCTCTCGCTTCAAAGGGCAGGTTTGATCTCGAAAAGCACCATAGTCCAGAGAGGACGAAGAAGATTCGGAATTGTCGGATTCACCAGCCCCGATCTGGCAAGACTATACTCCCCGGGTAAAGTTGTTATTGATACAGATATTGTCGCCGCTGTGCAGCGAGAGGTCGGCAGACTCAAAAACTACGGGGTAGACAAGACAGTCCTCCTCGCAGACTTCAAGAACCTCGCCGAGGACTTGAAGACCATCGGGCAGCTAAGAAACATTGACATAGTCGTCAGCGGCGGAGGTATGGAGCTGCTGGCCGACAGGAATACTCCCATGGCATTGTCCGGGAAGCACGCCGCACCAAACCCTTTCGGCAGCTACCCGATTCTGGCCGTCGACGCCGACCAGAAAATCGTCCCGGTAGTGACAACCCCAGGGCACTTCCTCTACGCCGGGTTCCTGCATGTCAACTTCGACTCCAAAAATCTCATGTCGCACATTTCAAGGCGCAGCGGCCTGTTCAGGGTTATCGACGAACAAACCGAGGAGCCAGATGCCTCATCTCCCGACCAGACTATCCAGAAGGAGATCATTTTGCCGATAGCGAAGACCCTTAGCACATACAGCGCCATAATTGCCGATAGCCAGGTGCCTCTGGACGGCAATCCCAAGCACTTGCAGACCCGGGAGACCAACCTCGGCACACTTTCCGCCGATGCAGTCCTGTGGGCTGCGAACAAGGTCTCCAAAAGATTTGACACATCTTCGCCGGACATTGCCATGATCAACGCCGGCGCCATCTCAGGAAGCATTGCTTCAGGCAAGGTCTCCGAGGCCGACGTGTTCAGGATATCATCATTTTCGCATTTCATCTCCATCGCCGAGAATGTCTCCCCTGAAGACTTCAAGAAACTTGTCGAGAGCACCTTGTCCAAACTCGCATCTGACTCTCTCGATAGTTCTGGCACCACTTCCACTGGGTTCCCTCAGTTCAGCAACTGCTCTGTCGTCTACAATCCTGCCAGACCTCCCGGGAGCAGGATCAAGGATCTTCGGACATCCTCCGGAGCTCTGATCGTCAAGGGTTACAAGCTGGTGGATCTCGCCCCGGCAACCAGCATCGCCACTCTGGACTTCCTCGCGCGTGGCGCCGAAGGATGGGATTTCGGCGGCAACCGGATTGTCAACCTGGGCATCCCGCTGCCCAGTGCCATAAACTCTTTCGTCACGGCACCGGAATCAGACGGCGGCCTCGGGAAGGCCGTCTCAGCGCAAAAATACAAGCCCGATGCCGGAAACGCCATCTTCGTCACGCGGGAGTGAATCTCAGGCTCCGGCGGAGTTGTGGAATTCCCTCCGGCATGAATCCAGGACATTACACGAACCAAGATAAAGAACAAATGGCCGGCAAAAAAAAAATACTCTTCTCGGTCGTCATCCCCGCTCACAACGAGCAGGAATGTATAATCTCAACTCTCGATTCCCTCGTCAACACTCTGAATAAACAAAAATTCAAATGCGAGATTATAGTCGTCGCAGACCACTGCACCGATAACACCGAGAAACTTGTTGCGAACTTCGCAAAGAAGCACAAGCGGATCAGGCTCCTGGCGAACAACTCTATTCCCGGGTTCGGGATGGCCGTCAGAGCCGGACTTGATGCGTACTTGGGTGATGCTGTGGCAATTTTCATGGCCGACGCGAGCGACAGCCCGGAAGACCTGATCCGCTATTTTAAACTTATCGAGGATGGCGAGGAATGCGTGTTTGGATCAAGGTTTATGCGCGGAGCCTTTGTTGTGGACTATCCGTTGCACAAACTTGTACTTAATCGGATCGTGAACTATGCCGTGGCGCTGCTTTTCGGTATCCGCACAAATGACACGACCAACGCCTTCAAATGCTACAGGCGGGAGGTGATTGACGGTTGCCGCCCGCTTATCTCTCCCCATTTTAACCTCACCGTCGAGCTGCCTCTCAAGGCAGTCGTCCGCGGATTCCGATACAAGGTCGTCCCAATAAGCTGGAGAAACAGGTCGAAAGGTGTATCCAAGCTCAAGCTCAAGGAGATGGGCTCCAGATATCTTTTCATCATAATTTACTGTCTGTTGGAGAAATGGATGGTGCGCAAGGATTACAAAAGAGAGACCAAATGAACAAGAAACCCGGTTGTGATGTTGTTTTCTACGAGGCCTTCGAGGAGGAGGAGCTTTCTCTCAGAAAACTGCTCGATACAAGTGTCAAATGCCATTACACATGGAAGACTATCCAGGAGTCCGGGCATGTCGAACCCCCGGCGGACATCGTAAGCATCAGGACTCAATCACGTATCCCGTCATCGTGGGGAAGCTCCTTGCGAGCAGTTATCACAAGATCCACGGGCTATGATCACATACTCCCCTTTATCGAGTCTTCCCCTGCGCAGTTGTTGGCCGCATACCTGCCGGAATACGCCGCCCGGGCCGTCGCCGAACAGGCTATGCTGCTTTGGACCGCGCTGCTCCGGAAAATGCCACTCCAGCAGTCAGCGATGAAAACTTTCTCGCGCGACGGGCTTACGGGGAGAGAGCTCCTCGGCAAAACAGTCTGCGTGGTAGGTGTAGGAAGGATCGGCTCTCAGATCGCCGGAATCGCCAAGGCATTGGATATGCAGGTGATTGGCGTGGATATCAGGTCGGACAAGTTCCCGGACATCACGTATTGCTCAATCCATGACGCAGTCAGTCAGGCCGATATTATAGTCTGCGCCGCATCCCTCACTGAAAGCTCTAAAGCGCTGCTGAGCTACTCAACTTTAAAAAAAGTCAGGCCGGGGACGCTGCTGGTAAACATCGCCAGAGGCGAGATATCGCCATCCGAAGACCTGCTCAAACTTATCAGGGAAGGCACGCTTGGCGGCATCGGGCTGGATGTGTATGAGTTCGAGGACGACCTGGCATCAGTCCTTCGCGGAGGCAGGGAACTCTCATCCATAGAGGATATCGAGCAAATGAACAGCGTCGCAGCAACTCTTGAGCTGTTGCAGTGCCCTATGGTCATATCTCTGCCGCACAACGCTTTCAACACAGCGGAGTCGCTGGAGAGAAAATGTTTGAACACTGCCCGGAACGTCCTTGGTTTCATCAAGTCAGGTTCATTCATCTCACCCATTCCCGGCCGCCGGTGTCCAAGGGTTTAGGCTGCCCGGAGGATCTGAAGCTCACAAAACCGGGGAACTTTTTCCGCGATAGACTTGTCTATATCCCATGGCCGCGCGGCCTGCCATTTTGGATGTGAGGTCACGCCGATGCGGGAGCGGGCATATCTTGTTGGCCTGTGCCGACCGCTTTGGCGTAACATTCGCGCCAAAAGAGCCTGCCGCCCAAA
>JAFGFR010000231.1 GCA_016930955.1 Victivallales bacterium
GCCAAGTCTCCGAGCAGCTTTGTGTCTAAAAAATCAGCGCCCATCGGTGTCCATCAGTGCCTGAACTAGAAAAGGACGTAGCACCTGGCATCCGGCTTCGGAAGAACACTCATAATGCCCTCCGTCCGCAATTAAACCGCCGCTGTCTAACAATACAAACAGCATGCTGAACCACTGCAAAAAGCATTTCTCCCCCTCAAAACACAGCATTCCCGCTTGACTTTCCACATAATAAGCAGATGTTAATGAATGATAGACAGAAACTATTTAATCAATGGTTGGACGCATCAGAAGAAGACGAGTTATGGATAAACCTATCGACATTCTCCAGTTTTTGCGCAAGAGGTTGCACTTCCTTGATGGCCTGATTGTGCTGTTGCTCTCCTCTGAGGCCGTTTACATCGCGGTTGCTAGGGCAATCGGTCAAAACTGCGTGCTCCTTCTCAATACTCTTGGGTGTTCGCAGGCACTTTCTTGGTGCCGTGCCATTTACCTCCTTGGTTTCCTTCTCGTCCCTGGCACGGCGTTCATTTTCTGGCATCGAATTCGAACCATTCCGAAATGTAAAAGGAATCAGCTGGCAATCCTGTTTGCACCAAATGCAGAACCCGACACACAGCAAGTGATTGAGAGACTTTTCGTCCATCTGAAGCAGGAAATCAAATCCAAGGAGTTTGGGGTCCGATTTATCCTCCAACGATTGCCTCCCAATCTATCAATCGATTCAGCTGAAGAAGCCATAGGACTTCTTCGAGAATCACGGTCTGCTGTTGCTGTGTGGGGACCGATCGAACAGCAACAGTCCGAACAGGGGAAGACGACCGGGTTCTCGAAACTCTCAGTCACTTTCGTTCATCGGCCGGCCCGCATCCATCCGTTGCGTCAGGAAGCACTAGCAATGTCGCTAGTCCAACGACAACTTCATGTGCGAGAGCGCACACAAATTGCTGACCAACGACTCGTGGCCAAGGATATTGGAATTGTTGTCCGCAATGTTCTTGGTGTCACATTGCTCATCGATCACCGACACGCAGAAGCTGTAAAGCTCCTTGGTCCACTTCATTTCGATTTGCAGACTGCATTCTCCAAGAAAGTACCACCGCCTGTTCAGCGTTTCCGAATGCAAGTGCGATACGACTTCGCGTATGCATTAACGATGTCCACTGGTGACGAATACAGAAAGTGGCTGGCAGGCGGCAAGATATACGACATACCAAGACCTGTTCTTGAGGGATGGCTCAAGAACGTGAGGCAGGCCGCAAGTCTTGACCCTCAAAACTCTATACACCCTGTGTCGGAAGCTATCTACCTGTTTCTTTCCGGCGATGTGCAGGGCGCAATCACGGCAGAAAGGAAAGCGGATCGGTTGTCTCCGCGAGCCGCAGCCATCGCCAATCTTGGACTGGCGTTCCTGTACAATTTTACAGGTGATCTAAAACAATCGAGGGACCAATATCGGCTTGGTCTCGCAAAGAAGACTTCCTACGAAGAAGTACTGATTAATCAGTGCTTAGCATTCATCTCTCAGTCAATCAAGAGATGGCCCGAGAAGAAGCAACTTCGTTTGACACTCGCAGTTCTCCAATATCATCGGGGCTCAGTGGCAGACGCTAAGAAGACGCTTCAGGCATTGATCGATGATCCTCCTGCTGAACCCAACCTGCAGGGGGTCGTCGAAGAAGCACGAAAACTGCTCAATCAAGGAGATGTCCAACAAGAACCTGAACTCGACAAGTGAAAGCCGCGCTTCGCTTGCCCTTCCCTTGCGAGTTAGGTTTGCCGTTAGACCCAAATGGTGTTCGGGATAGAGGTTCCCATGAAGATTTGTGCTCTCTGCGGCGATATGATCTTTAAGCAGGACGAGACTGTCGAACACGTCCCGCCCAAGCTCTTTTACCCGAAGAGCCTGAGACCGACGATTGTGAAGCAGTTCTGGACAGTGCCATCTCACCGGGTATGCAATGAGAGGTCCCGTATGGACGAGGAATACTTTTACTATTTTCTCATGCCCCTCGTCGTCAACGAGAACTCCGAGATTAGCAAGGCTCTAATAGATGACCTGCGGGAACGTCGAAAGAACCCCCAGACCACTTCCATGATTAAATGGCTGCTCAGCGAAATGAAAACTGAGACTCCCAGTGGAATTATCCTCCCACCGAGCATCCGAAGATTCAGCGTGAATCAAGTCCGTGTCCAAAACGTCGCATTAAAGATCGCTCAGTGCATTTACTTCAAAGAGCATGGCAAATTCCTGCCCCAGCTGCTCTGCAAGCACTGTGAGCTAGTCGAAAGGATCGAATATCTTCAGCCCTTGTACAGATTGATCCTTGAACACACCGAACCCGTGTCTATTGCCCCGGACTTGTTCAACTACCGCTACATCTGTGTGGATGGTGTGCACCACTTCGGCTTCATGTTTTGGGCAAGCTATATGTTCTGTCTTGCATTTGATGATCCAGATGGTAAGAAGGATTTTATCTGGATGAGACCTCAGTGACAGGAGCTGAACCAGTCGCTTCAGCAGACGGCAGGGGCATGTAGGGTTTGAAATTTCGTAGCTCAATAGCCCTCCACAGCATAGAGATTGGACAAAGAATGCATAAGAGATAAAACAACATGACAAAAAAACTGCTGCAGGCAAGGATATCGAGGAGTTTGACAAATCAGGGGAAATCCGGTTGATTTGGCTGGATTCCGGAATATATTTCACTGCAAAGAGCACGAAGGGACACGAAATAAAGTAACTCTTGTCTCATTTAGTTATTTTCGCGTGTTTCGTAGTTTTAAAAGGAATTTGATCGTTTCTGGCAACCGGCTGCCGTCGGCACCAGAGCTGGATGTTAGAGATAATATGGAAGCATACCCAAAAGAAATTGTATTATTACCTCAAGCCTTAGAACTCCTCCTGCAATTTCCCCAAAAGTTAGGATGGATTTTCAGAGGTCAGACTGTTGAAGCCTGGGATTTGATTCCAAGAGCAGGACGATTACCATTTTTCAGATCTTCCAAACCTATTCGTCCCGCCGAACCGTTAAGTCGGAAAAATCCTACTCGGGATCTAGGCCGGTTCAACCATTGGCGACAACTCTCTGTTGGATACACCCCTGAACTACCTGACAATGATTTCGAATGTCTGGCGGCAGCGCAGCATTATGGATTACCAACAAGACTCCTCGATTTTACCTCAAGTGCCTTGTGTGCCCTCTACTTTGCGACCGAAGATAACTTTAATTTGCCTGCCGCCTTATACGCATATTACCCCACTGCCTACATAGATATTGAGGTATGTTCACTATACGGCATTCCTCGTGTAGCTGCCCTACTGATAAAGCCATTCGACAAGCGCATCCTTTCACAACAGGGCTCTTTTATTTTCTTTCCTGACCCATCAGTTCCACTGGAACCCTCACTTTTACCAGAAGAATATAAAGAGACGAGTTTGTGCGAGTATGACTTGGTAAAGTTTATCATCCCGCCTGCAGGAAAGTTAATGATTCACAGGCAATTAGTTGATGTCGGGATAACCCGTCGGAGTCTTTTTCCCGACCTAGATGGACTATCACGCGATTTCGTTGATGAGGATGTTAATGAAGACGCCTTCAATAAAATGAAAAAATTCAAACCATGCCGTCCGGCAAATGCAGCAAAGCTGCATCGCTGACGGTCAACGGTTATGCTTGAGAGAAGACGGGAGCTAAGGATTATGAGGATAAGAGTATGCCTAGACTAACTGAGCAGGAGCGGCAAGAGGTGATCCGCTATATCGAGGCGGACAAGTCGTTGCCGGACAAATACCGTTTTCTGTTGTTCGACGAGAAGCGCGAGGTCGAACTGGTCTGGAACGGCAAGACCAGCGAGGTCTGCAATATTGTTCTCCCGTTCCAGGTGATCGAGCAGGTGGACGAGCCGCGCGCCGAGAAACCGGATGATAAAAAAGACGAGATCCTGTTCCAGCACATGGGCGTTTCCATTGACGGACGGGGGCGTCAGCTCAAGGGCTGGACGAACAAGCTGATCTGGGGCGACAACAAGCTGATCCTGTCCAGCCTAAAGAACGGACCGTTGCGCGAGGAGATCGAGGCGCAGGGCGGGTTGAAGCTGATCTACATTGACCCGCCGTTCGATGTGGGCGCGGATTTCTCCATGGACATCGAGATCGGCGGTGCCGACGGTGTCGGTTCCCATACTTTCACCAAGAAGCCCAACATCCTCGAAGAAATCGCCTACCGCGACACCTGGGGCAAGGGCGCCGATTCCTTCATCTCCATGATATACGAACGCCTCGTCCTGATGCGGGACCTTCTCGCCGAGGACGGGAGTATCTACGTGCATTGCGATTGGAGGGTGAACTCATATATTCGTTGTGTCATGGATGAGATATTCTCTGCAATCAACTACCGATCCATGATTGTGTGGAAATCTTCTCCTGGTCATGGGGATGCTGATTTATATAGTCCAATGCAAAATCATCTATTCTTTTACTCAAAAACACAGCGTGTAATTTGGAACCAAATACACCAGCCTTATGATAAAGAGTATTTAGAGCAACACTATCAAAAGATTGAAAATGACGGTCGCAAATTTGAGGATGATAATTTAACAGCTTATGGATTGCAAGGAGGGGGTTACACTTATGAATGGAATGGACACACAAAAATCTGGCGTTGCCCAATTGAAAAGATGAAGGAACTCGACAATCAAGGGTTGCTTTACTACACACGCAATGGTGTGGCTCGATTCAAGCGGTATCTCGATCAAATGCCAGGAATGCCTATTAGTGATTTATGGGATGATATATCTCGCCTTAATTCGCAAGCAAGAGAACGACAAAATTACCCCACCCAAAAGCCCGAGGCTTTGCTTGAGCGCATCATTAAGGCCTCCTCGAATGAAGGCGACCTTGTCGCCGATTTTTTCTGTGGTTCTGGGACGACGGCTGCGGTTGCGGAGAAGCTTGGGCGCAAGTGGATTGTATCCGACCTGGGCAAGTTCGGCATCCACACGACGCGCAAGCGGATGATCGGGGTTCAGCGGCAGTTGAAGGCAGACGGCAAGGACTACCGTGCGTTTGAGATTCTCAACCTGGGCAAGTACGAGCGTCAGCATTACATCGGGGTCAACCCGAATCTGCGCGAGGAACAGCGGCAAAAACAGATCGAGGAGAAGGAGGCGGCGTTTCTCGCTTTGATCCTGCGCGCGTACCGGGCGGAGAAGACCGACGGCTTCGCGACGTTCCATGGCAAGAAGGCCGGAAGGCTGGTCGCGGTCGGACCGGTGAATCTGCCGGTGACCCGGCTGTTCGTCGAGGAAGTCATCCTGGAATGCCGCAAGAAGCATATCACGAAGGTGGACATCCTGGGCTTCGAGTTCGAGATGGGGCTGTTCCCGAACGTGCTGGACGAGGCGCGCGCGAAGGGGATTGATATCGCCCCGAAGTACATCCCCGCCGAGGTGTTCGACAAGCGGGCGGTGGAGAAGAATCAGGTGGTCTTCCACGATGTCTCGTACATCGAGGTCAAGCCGCATGTCGTAGGGTCGCGCCGCGGCGCGTCAGCCACCGTGGCAGTCGAGTTGACGGATTTCTCCGTGTTCTACTCGCAGGACTCGATCGCCAATGCCGAGGCGCAGATCAAGGACAAGGGCAGTCGGATCGTGGTGGAGAAGGGCCAGATCGTGAAGGTGATCAAGGACAAGGACGGGATTGTCACCCGCGAGGTGCTCACGAAGAGCTGGACGGACTGGATTGACTACTGGGCGGTGGACTTCAACTTTGAAAGCAAACGCGAAATTATTCGGGTGCCTGTAGAGTTTGCCCCGGAGGATCAGCGGTTATTGCCAGGAATGCCCGAGGAAGACGGCATATTGCCCGCCTGGGATGAAGTATGGACCGGCGACTACATCTTCGAGAACGAATGGCAATCGTTCCGGACAAAGAAAGACCGCGCTCTGGAACTGAAGAGCGTTTCCCACGAATGCCCGCCCGGCAGGCGAAAAATCGCTGTCAAGGTGGTGGACATCTTCGGCAACGACACCATGACCATCGTGGAGGTGACGGTATGAAGAAAGAGCTTGCGCAATCCGGCGGCGGACACGTTTCGCCCTTTGACCGGATAAAACGCACGAACGAGGTCGGCGCGGAGTTCTGGTCGAGTCGGGATTTCGCCGGGGTGCTGGGATACGGCGACTATCGTAATTTCGAGGGGGTCGTCGAAAAGGCCAAACTTGCCTGTTTCAACAGTGGTAATCGGGTCGAGGATCATTTCGTTGACGTCACCGAAATGATCGAGATCGGCAAGGGCGGCCGGCGGGCAGTCAAGACGACGCTGCTGTCGCGGTATGCCTGTTATCTGGCGATCCAGAACGCCGACCCGAAGAAGGCCATCGTGGCCCAGGGGCAGTCCTATTTCGCGATTCAGACCCGGCGTCAGGAGCTGGCGGACGAACAGCTAGAAGCCGAACGACGCCTGTCTTTGCGCGATGAAATCCGGCGACATAACACGCAACTTGCCGATGCCGCCAAGGGCGCAGGGGTTGTCGAGCCAGTGGATTATGCCATCTTTCAGAACCATGGTTACATGGGGCTTTACGGTGGGCTCAAGCAGGATGATATTCACCGGCGCAAGGGGCTGAAAAAGAGCCAGAAGATACTTGATCACATGGGCAGCACCGAGCTTGCGGCGAACCTGTTCCGGGCTACACAGACTGAGGACAAGCTCCGTCGTGAGGGCATCAAAGGCAAGTCGGCCGCCAACCGCACACATCACGAAGTAGGAGCGAAAGTGCGTCAAACCATCCGTGAACTCGGGGGAACCATGCCCGAGGAACTGCCAACGGCAGAGAGCATCAAGCGGCTGGAAGCGGGGAGGCACGAATGAATCCGCAGATTACGCAGATGGACGCAGATTTGAATAGGAGAGATGAACAGACTTATGCCGTCATAGGGGCGGCTATGGCGGTTCATCGGGAGCTTGGACATGGATTTTTGGAGGCAGTGTATCAGGCGGCTCTTGAGCGGGAATTTATATCGCAGCAGATCCCATTCGAACGAGAGGTGCGATTGCTGGTATCTTATCGAGGTGAACGCATTGCGGAGTATCAGGCAGACTTTATCTGTTACGGAAATGTTATTGTCGAACTGAAAGCCCTGCAAAAGCTAACCGGAGTGGAAGAAGCACAAGTCATCAACTACCTGAAAGCAACCGGATTCAATAGAGGGTTGCTGCTTAACTTTGGCAGCCCAGGTCTTCAGCACAAAAGGCTCGTTTTTAATCTGCGAGAATCTGCGCAATCTGCGGACAAACAAAACGGAAGAGGTGAATAATGGCTCTGCACAAAGACTTCCCCGACTCGCCTCACGCGGTGCTCGATCCGGATATCCGC
>JAFGFR010000232.1 GCA_016930955.1 Victivallales bacterium
ACAAGTGGCTCGAGGCAAAAAAACTCTCCCCCGAATCCTGCTGACAAATCGCCTCCCGCCCACAATGGTGCCCATTTTACGCTTACGCTGCATGTCCTGCTTTGCTCGTCGAACGTCAGATGCGCCTTGCCCTGCCTCAACTGCTCCATGACATGCCCAGCCTTTTCCTCCAGCGAGTATTCACGCTCACCGTAATCCGTGCCTTCTCTTAAAACGAATGATTCAATGAGTGCCTGAAGCGTGGCTGGCGCCAGTTTGTCGTGCCTTTATAGGAGCAGCAAACGCTTCTTGTAGCGTCCATCCCAGTTTGATTCTTCGTCTTACAGTGACAGGCTTGATCTTGTAGTATTCTGCTGCTTCCCCAAATGATTTGAATTCCTTCTGACCGACAGTAACAGGATTTGATCGCATTCTTCTTCTGGATAAACTCGTACATATTGGGCAACATCCTGCAATTGAACGCAGGTGATCGTGAGGTCGGGTGGTAAAAGTCTTATTGTGTTCAATACATGTTATGACTATTTTCCCTGTAGCTCCTTCATAGCCCAAATTTGAATAATCAAACCTTTTACCAAATTTTTTCCTCGCTTCTCTCAGGAATTTTTCTGAGGAATAATCCCCGGCTTTGTCATTGCACTTCTTACATCCCTTAACCCACCTCAGATGCTGGTTTGGACTAACTTTTATTTTACCATGCTTGCTGCAAACAATCTCCATAGGGCCTTCCATCCCCGTAAAGACGGCATTAGAGAAATCAAACTGGTGCCCGAACTTTTTCCTAGACCTCTCAACAACAAACTCCAAAGTCATTTTGTTATTGGCGCACAATGAGCAACCATGCCCTTGGAGCAGATTAAAGATGTCTCCCGATACCATCCCGCGACTGGGGCATACATATTCAATAATATTCTGACCCCTGGTCCATTTGGTTTGCGAGAAAACGTACCCCGAACCTTTATGTACCCTTTCCAGCCTTTTTTTGTATTTAGCCCATTCTTCAAGCTCCCAAGCCCTTTCCTGTTCCTCGATTTTTCCAAGAACTTGATTTGGGTTGTAATTCTCTGAAGGGTTCAAGTTCTTAAGAATTGTTTTTTTCACATCTGAATATTCTTCGATCAAAATCAGGTTAATCCGATTCTTATCGGCCCATTCTTTTTTTAATTTATCTCTCCTTTTAGTACTTTTCAGAGCGTCTTCGCCTCCGAATCTATCAGCTACTATTTTATGTTGTTTACCTTGGAATTCGATCAGCGTTGAAAACTTGGGCAGCCAAAAATCAAAAGGAAGTTCTTTCTTGTCCCGACAGGTCGCAAATCTCTTTTCCTTTTCATACTCAATTTTTAGACTCTCCAAAGCCAGCCTAACCAGTCGTTCTCCCATACTTTCTTTGCATCTTCTGCATCCGTTATATCTCAAGAAGTCGTTTGCTCTTCTTTTTATTGGCGGATGTGTGGGATCACCACAAGTAGCCTCAAGAATAGAGTAGCCATTTTTATAATCTTTTTCCTTGCTGATCAATGTAAACGAATTGCCGTATCGCTTTCTGAATTTTTCAGCGTACTGTGCGAAGGTGTAGCGTTGGCTTCCAGTCCGCTTTTCTGTTGCCGCTTCGTATCTGCATTGAGGGCACTTAGTCCTGTTATAAATAACAGCATCGCTTTTGCGCATAAATGCGTCATGGGCAGGATTTGGACATTTAAGCCTCACCAACGAATTAAAATCTGTTATTTCTCCAAATAGCTTGTATCCGGGGAAATATGTCTTCAATGCAACAGTAAACTTTTTGACGTAGTTGTGAAACTTTTTTCCTTTAGCACAGTACTTACAGGGATTGCACTGAAGAATTTCTCCCGCACGTTTTTTCCAGAATGATTCTTTGTGTATATTGCAATAGACTGAAACTGGGTCTAAGGTGCTTCTGTATTCGGATTTTGATATCGTAAAAGTATTCCCGTATTTTTGTTTGAGCCGTTGATTAAAAGTTTCAAATGAAATTTTTTTCATTATTCTAAACCATTTTCAAACCGATCCTAAATGAATCTCGACCTTGTCCTTGGTTTCGTTCGCACTTTTATAGACTATGTGGACATTGACAAGATTTCAACCAGCTCTGTGTGTTACCATACTTGCTCAAAAGGTTTTTTCCATCTACAAACCAGAAAATTCCCCCCCCCTCACATTCCCCGTGCGATCCTGCCGATGAAAATTATCTGAGTCGGTTAAAAATGTAACCAACTGAAAAAGATAACGATATGACGGGGATCAAATTATGAAAGAAGTAACATGCATTAGTGGCATTTGAGAGACATTCGATTCGACGGTATTACGACGAAGCGTCAGAAACCTGGTACTTCTCCGTTGTTGATGTGGTTGCGGCGCTGACCGAGAGCGAGAATCCGTCCGTCTACTGGCGGGTGCTGAAAAAACGCCTCAAAGACGATGGTGCGAACGAAACCGTTACAAAGTGTAACGCTTTGAAAATGCCATCAGCCGACGGGAAGATGAGGCTGACCGATATGGCCGACACGGAAACTCTGCTTCGCCTGATTCAATCCATTCCATCGCCCAAAGCCGAACCCTTCAAGCTCTGGCTGGCGAAGGTGGGCTACGAGCGTATCCAGGACATGGGCGACCCGGCGCGGTCGTTGGACCGGGCGCGGGAGTATTGGCGGCAGCACGGGCGCAGCGAGAAGTGGATTCAGCAACGCATGATGGGGCAGGAGACTCGCAACAAGCTGACAGACTACTGGAAGGGCCATGAGATCAAGGGCGAGGGTGAGTTCGCAATCCTCACCAACATCATCCACCAGGAGTGGAGCGATGTGTCGGTCAAGCAGCACAAGGCGATCAAGGGACTTAAAACCCAGAATCTGCGTGACCACATGAGCGAGGCGGAGCTGATATTCACCGCATTGGCCGAGCTATCCACCCGTCAGATCGCGGAGACCGTCGCGGCGACAGGCATGCATCAGGACATCGAGACGATCATCAACAAATCGGAAGCCGTAAAGAAGACCCGGAAGGAAGCCAACGACGAGGAATTGACGGCGAAACAAAAGAAGGAACTGACTGAGGAGGAGAAGGAGTATAAGAGCAAACGCAAGATGATCCAGGAAAAACTAATCAAGTTTGCAACCAGGATTCCGATATTCATGTACCTGACTGACTACCGCGAGCGTACGCTGAAGGACGTGATCACCCAACTCGAGCCCGGCTTGTTCAAGAAGGTCACTGGGCTGACAGTGAAGGATTTCGAACTGCTGGTCAGCCTAGGAGTGTTCAACAGCTCTTTGATGAACGATGCTGTGTACAAGTTCAAACGCTACGAGGATGCGAGTTTGAGCTACACCGGGATCAACAAACACGAAGGCGAGGATATCGACCTGTACGATACCGTCGTCAAACGCTCGGAAACTCATAGGACCTTCGAGAACGTCCCCCCAGACAGCAGCGATAAATACTGAAGAACTGGCTTAAAAAATAAGGCAGAAAGACGGATTCTCATCGGGATTTGACTTTTTCTCGGGGTGTGTTATGATAGTCATTGCTCCATCCGCTCACGATTTCTGGAGATAGATACTTTTTTCGGAAGGAGTTGACGGGTATGTGGTGTGTGTGAGGGATGGGCTGGTCTATGTCCGGGACGACAAATCATCTGGAGCATTGCCCCTTGTGCGGGGGGCAACGAACAGGTGTTGAAGCTTTACGTTCGGCCGGGCGGGAATTTTACATCTGCGGTCATTGCTCACTTATTTTTGTCGACAAGGCCTTCCATCTCTGTGCCGGAGACGAAAAGGCGCGCTACGAGACACACTGCAACAACATTCTCGACGAGGGTTATGTGGCATTCCTGAGCAGGATAATCACCCCTTCGATCGAGTTTCTGGAGCCCGGGATGCGTGGCTTGGATTTCGGCTGTGGCCCTGGACCCACGCTGTCGAGGATTCTCGAACTGAGAGGCTTCCCTTGCGATGACTACGACCCATTTTTCGTGCCTGAGCCTCCACGCCCCCCATACGACTTCATCTTCTCCACCGAATGCCTCGAGCATTTCACCTCGCCAGGCATCGAGATTGGAAATATCTGCTCAATGCTTAAAAAAGGAGGTATCCTATGTATCATGACCGAGCTGTGGGCCACAACCGAGACCTTCGAGGGATGGTACTATGCCAGAGACCCCTCGCATGTGTCGTTCTACCATTTGAGGACTCTTGATTTCATCAGGGATTTCTTTCGTCTTGAGGATGTCTGGAACGATGGCAGCAGGTGCGCGATATTCAGAAAGCTCTGAGCTCAACGATCGAAAACAGAAGAAATGACTCTCGCAAAGATAGCAAAGATGGATGAGAATAGCACAGGCAAAGAAATCGTGTACGTTGCGATTGCGGTCTATCGCAAGAAATGTCGGCATAAACACGCCTGCAGACGCATGGCGGCTGTTGAATTTTATGAAATCACCATTCTATTTATCTTAATTGGGTCCAGTCAGTCGGGCTGGTCAATGAGAACAGCCGCGTGCAGGGCAACAGGTTTGACGACAAATGCCTCGGGTTGTGGCTTCGGGAGAAATTTTGGCCTTAAATGGGTAGGCAGGGCTGGCCGTTGGCGCTCGGCAGGCGGCAGGTGCGAATTTTGAAGACTTCATTTTAACAAACGGGCATATTCATGCATGAGATGAAAGAGAGACTTAAGAAATCCTATCTCGAGCACCTGACGGTGTCTCTGGCCAAGAGGGAGGACAAGGCGACAATGCTTGACAGATATCAGGCGCTGGCGCTGAGCATCAGGGACCTCATGGTCAGGAAATGGATCAACACACAGGTCGGGCTCGAGGAGGCAAACCCGAAGGGGGTATGCTATATCTCCCTCGAGTACCTGATCGGCAGGACCATGGGCAACGCGATGATCAATCTGGAGGTCTTCGAGGCTGCCAAGGAGGCCATGGCCGAGCTGGGGTTCGAGATCCAGGAGCTTCGCGAGGAGGAGACAGACGCGGGTCTGGGCAACGGCGGCCTCGGACGTCTCGCGGCATGCTACCTTGATTCTATGGCAACCCTTTCCCTTCCGGCGATCGGATACGGTATCCGCTACGACTACGGCATCTTCAAGCAGATCATAGACGAGTCGGGTTGCCAGGTCGAGGATCCTGACAACTGGCTCCGGCACGGCAATGTGTGGGAGATACAGCGCCCCGAGAGGACAAGGACAGTGCAGTTCCACGGCTACACCGAGGCCGACCGCACAAGCAGCAAGAAATACAAGCGCAGATGGCTTGACACCGAGAAGGTCATGGCCATTGCCTACGATACTCCCATACCGGGATACAAGGTCCACAACGTCAATACCTTGAGGCTGTGGTCGGCGCATTCGGTCTATGGCTTCAACCTCAAGAACTTCAACACCGGCGACTACCTCAACGCCAATCTCGAGGCTCTGCTGACTGAAAACATCACCAAGGTCCTATATCCCAACGACAACAACTACGAGGGCAAGGAGCTGCGCCTCAAGCAGCAGTATTTCCTCGTGTCGGCAAGTATCCAGGACTCCATAGCAAGATTCCTTGCCCAGGGGAACAAGCTACAAAACCTTCACACCAAGGTCTCGGTGCAGCTCAACGACACGCACCCGTCGCTTGCCATACCGGAGCTTATGAGGCTATTGGTGGATGTGTACGACATGGACTGGGACAAGGCATGGGACATAAGCACTAGGGTTTTCAACTATACCAACCACACCTTGATGAGCGAAGCCCTCGAGAAATGGCCTGTCGAGATGATCAGGAAACTCATCCCGAGGATATTGGAGATAATCTTCGAGATAAACGACCGTTTCATGAGGCAGGTCATCGAACGTTATCCCGGCGACCTGGACCGCATGCGCAGGATGTCTCTGATTCAGGAGGGCAACGAGAAGCATGTCAGAATGGCCTATCTGGCCGTTGTCGGCAGCTCGCACGTCAACGGGGTTGCCGCACTGCACACCGAGCTGCTCAAAAACGGTCTGTTTCGCGATTTCCACGAGTTCTACCCTGAAAAATTCGTCAACATCACCAACGGGATCACTCCTCGGCGCTGGCTCAGGAAGGCCAACCCTGGCCTCTCGGCCCTGATTACGGAACGCATCGGCGGTGCATGGGTCAAGGATCTCGACAAACTCGGGAAACTTAAGAAATTCGCACATGACGAAGAGTTCCAGAGAAGTTTCCGCGATATCAAGCTTGCCAACAAGAAACACCTCGCCCACATCATACTCGAGGGGAATGGCGTCCGCGTGGATCCATCATCAATGTTCGATGTCCAGGTCAAGCGACTGCATGAGTACAAGCGCCAACTGCTGAACGTGTTGCATGTCATATCGCAGTATCTTGACATCAAGGACGACCCTGCGGGGAAGTTTGTCCCCAGGACCGTTATCTTCGCGGCCAAGGCCGCACCGGGGTACTACATGGCAAAGCTGATCATACAGCTTATCAACTCGGTCGCGCGAGTGATCAATTCAGACAAGGATATTGACGGCAAGCTCAAGGTGGTATTTCTTGCGAACTACCGGGTGTCTTTGGCGGAGAAGATCATACCTGCCGCAGACCTTTCCGAGCAGATATCGCTTGCCGGCACCGAGGCCTCCGGCACGGGCAACATGAAGTTTGCCCTCAATGGGGCGCTTACCATCGGCACTCTGGACGGGGCAAACATAGAGATTCACGAGGCCGTCGGGCCGGAGAACATCTTCATCTTCGGCATGAAGGTCGAGGATGTCGAGGAGCTGCGCGCAAAAGGGTACAAGCCTCAGGAATTCATAGAGAGATCGCCTAAGCTGAAGAGGTGCCTCGATTTGATCTCCAAAGGCTTCTTCTCCTCTGGAGACGGCGATCTGTTCAAACCGATAGTACAGAGCTTCACATACGACACCTACATGATCGCCGCGGACTTCAATGCGTATCTGGCCAAGCAGAAGGAGGTGTCTCAGATATTCACCAACAAGAAGCTTTGGGCCGAGAAGGCGATACTCAATGTCGCGAATATGGGCAGGTTCTCCAGCGATCGCTCGATCGGCGAGTATGCAGAAAAAATATGGGACATCAAGCCCCAGTCCGTCTGACAGGGCAAGAGAATAACCATAGGTCAAATATCCAAGGAGATGCGAGCAGCAGGCAATGAAGGCGTTTTTCATATTTCTCAACCTTATCCTCTTCGTCCTGGTGGTCGTGCTGCTTGTGCTTCACATAACCCGCAAGCCCTTGCCTCCGGAGAAGATCCTTGCATCAACCCCCTCCGCGCCGGATGTCGGCGTAGCGTCTCCATTTGACTTCAACGGCAGCCCCCTGAGCGAGTCGGAGCTGGCGATTGTAGTTGACAGTGAGCTTTTCTCCTCCTCGAGGGGCCAGACCTCGGCTCCGGGGCAGCAGGCGCCGGCGGATCTCGCCAGACTCAACAGGGAGAAACTCGAGCTGTCGGGCATTTTCAGGATGGGCAACATCAAAGGAGCCACGATACTGAACTCCTTCTCCGGCCCTTCCGGCCAGGCAAACAGAAAAAACTTCTTCATGGTCGGGGATAAGATCGGAGACACCCCCTACATGCTCCATAACATCAACCCTGAGGATAGCACAGCGGTGATCAGCATGGGAAGCTCGCTATTCTCACTTAAAATTGACCGCGACAGTACCGGCAGCCTCCAGAGAAGAAGCCAGGCCACCGCAGACAGCAAGGCTCTTTCCTCTCTCTCCGCCGCCTCTGCAAGACCCGCTTTACAACCCTCCCCGGACGTTCCTGCGCCGACGGCTCAGGGGCAAGACCAGGAGTCGGACACCGCCCGAGAACAGCCTCAGGCCAATACCACAGACCCGCCACCGCAGAGCACGAGAAGGGTCATCCAACAGCGCAGCCCGGAGGAGATGAAGAGGATAAGAGAGGAGATACTCAAGAAAATGCAGGAAAGAAGAGGCGGAAACCCATAAACCTAAAAGGAGGTGTCAAATGGCTGAATGCCCGAATATCAGTGATTTTCACTTGCCAGGCCGCTGCGGCGGTACAGGCCGGGCGATGTCCCCAGTTTTGCCTTGAAGACCCTTGACATGTAGTTGCGGTCGCGAAATCCGCAAAGCGCTGCGATCTCGTCCATGCTTTTTTCGGAGTAGAGCAGCATCTCGCATGCTTGGTTGAGGCGTGATTTTATCAGATAGGTGTTCGGAGACATGGAGGTTTGGGTTTTAAAGAGCCGTGCGAATGCATTCCGGCTCAGCCCTGCTGTTCTTGCCATATCCTGCTGCCGGTACTTATGTCCTGGGCTTGAATTGAAGAGTTCCAGCACTTTCAGCAGGCGGGGATCCTGCGGCCTCTCCGGCCAGATGTCCTCCGGCAAACAGGCCAATACCATGGTAATCAGGGAACAGGCTCTGAGCAGCCTGATGTTTGGCTGTGCCTCGGAATCGCGCAGCTTCAATATCAAATCCTCCATCAGTGCATCAACCCTGACCTTGAAAATCTTTCCTGAAAAAGAATCACAGGGCTGCCCAAGTTTGGCATGGATATAGAAATGAGGGCATGGCCTGAGCGAGAGGTGTCTTATCGGGGTGTGCGGAGGAATAACGAGCAGCTCTTCAGGAGAAGGGAAATGGCTTGAATTCCGGAATTGAACCCCCGCGCCTCCGTCGGGATACCAGTAGAGACGCCAGCTTGGACGGGCGACAAGCGCACCGGTCCTGCTGCGAACTTCGCAGAATTGACAGTGATAGACAGTCAATTGAAGCGGCGGAAACATGCTCCTGCTTTCCTGAATCAACATCGGATTATATCCTTTTTGTGCAAAAGTGCATAAAAACAGTGATAAAATCTATAGCAATCAGTTGAAATTATGTTAGAATATGAATAAATCAAGAGTGGAATTGATAACTGTGGGACATTGGGACAGGAAATATGAGAGGATTTGGACAGATGGACAACTTTTCATTGGAGAAGATAATTTTTGATGAAAAAGTAAAGAAGGGAAGCCGGATGAACATCCCGAACGCGGTGGCAAACCGCATGCACGGTTTGGTCGGTGGGGTGAAGCCGATGTGCCACAGGCACAGAGGCTTCACTCTAATAGAACTTCTCGTGGTGATTGCAATCATCTCTATTTTGGCGGCCATGCTTATGCCTGCATTGAAGTCCTCCCGGGATATGGCAAAGGGGATTTCCTGTCGAAGCAACTTGCGCCAAGCCAGTGCTGGCACCATGTGCTATTCGGTGGATTTCAATGGTTATCTGCCGGCCAACTCCCAAACAGAACCATTCAAACGATGGGGGGTCTACCTCGTCCCGGTCTACGTTTCCCAACACGTCGCACATTGTCCTTCCGGACTCGACTATTTGGGTGGAAACCTTTATCATGTATCACAGGGATGCTATGCGATGACCTGGAGAGGCACTTTCGAGAAAATCCTGTACAATTCCTCCGTTTCAAGTGTCTTCTTGCAACTTGATTCCATCACGCCGTCCAACAAATGGAATTCGGAGGTTTGGAACTATCAGTTTAATGATCATTCCATTTCCCTGCGCCATCTTTACAGGGCGAATATTTCATTTCTTGACGGACATGCGGATTCCATAGCCAGAGGAACGGAGCCTCTCCATAGCGCTTATATGCAATCTCGAACATATCCATGACGGAGTGGCGCTGCATCCAAATGGCATGCCACACGGGTTGAAATATGATTCATTCATTCAGAAACAGTCGTTGTCTGCTCGCTGGAGTTCTCTTGTCGATTGGCGGGATATCTCTCTTTGCAGGCTTGCCCAAGGAGTTTACAGTGCCTACACCTGGACGGACGGAAATAATTGTCAACGCCGAGCGTGTGGCGGCGCCGGTCAACCGCGAAGTGATGGGAGTGTGCCTCCCCTATCTGCCGGAGCAGGATCGGCTTGTCTCCTTGTTCGATGGTTGCCTTGACGGAACCAGCGGTCATTTGTGGGGAAGCTGGAGAGAGGATCCGGAGCTGGCGCCGGAATTTATGGGTAACGACATGCCTTTTGTCGAACGAACGGGGATGGCGACGCGTTATCTGTACGTGTGCGATCCCAAGATTAAGCGGCCTGCACATTATGCGTCCCCTGAGGACAACAACCTCGATCCCTGGCATCAGCCGTCGGCGCGGGCCGCACTATTTCGCAACCTGAACAAGACACCTCATCCTGGTTTCCCGGACGGTTTTGGTATCGATCGGTTTCGGGTATGGTGCGAGCCGCAGTTTCCGGTCAAGGGCGCATGGCCAGCGGAAGACTACGCCCGGTATGCCATCGATGTATCGCGTGCCATTCGCGCCGTGGACTCGACGGTGCAAATCGGAGTCAATGATCACTCGGGCAACATGAAGTGGAACGAACACATGCTACAGACTGTGGCGGCGGAAGACCGGGAGGCCATAGATTTCTTCGCCATCCACCTGTTCAGCATGGGATGGCATCAAACAAAGGGAACTCTGGGTGAGTACTACTCCCGCATGTCAATGGCAGAAGTCGAACGGCGGCGCATAACCGAGCGTACCGAGCTGGCGTGGCGGTTGGGACTCGGCAACTGGCACGTGGATGTCAGTGCCTGGAACATACATCCGATGGGGTACAGCCCCCCCTATGACGTGTCGACCGACATGGCCGTAGCTCTTCATGTTGCTTCCATGTTTGGCGTGTTCTGGGAAACCGGCATTCAGGCCGCGCACTATTTTCAACTTTCATCGAGTAATACAAACGACAACCATTTCGCCCTGGCGCAATTGGGTGATGACGGGTTCACGCCACGCCCGGCCGGGGAAGTTTTCCGGTTGTATGGCGAATTTTTCCGTGGCTGGCGGCTGGCGGTGAAATTGGACAGCCCAACCTTCCACGACCCGGTCGGCGATGTGAACGTCCCACTGGTCGTGGCCCACGCCGCGCACGACCCGGACAATCAACGCCTCGTTGTCATCCTGACCAATAAACATGAAACGAAAACGGTGGACATTGATCTCTCATTGCCGAACTGGCAACCGTCCCAATACGAGGCGGATTGGATTAGTCTAACTTCGGAATTCCCCACTGCCCGCGAAGCCGTGCGTGAATCACGTCCTCTGCCGCTGCCCTACGGCCCGAATCCACAAATCAGTTTGAACTTGCCACCGCACAGCATCCATGCTTTGGTTTTGCCGGGGATCGTACATAAACCGGTTACGGAGGCGCATTCCTCCCCGGCGGGCGGCGCCACGCTAGTCGGAATCGCCGAGCCCAATGCGGTTCCGCCCGCAGATTTTCTTTCGGGAGACTGCGGATTGCCCGAACAGGTGGAGAATCCCGGGGTCGAGTTGTTGGCCGATGAGCAAGGCGTGGTGAACTTGGCTTCGACATTGGAAATCAGCGGGCGAGCCGCCGACATCCCCAAAGGGTTCATTGGCGAAACGCGCAACTGGATATTCGCCCCCGCCGGGGGCGAATACAGCTTCGTCGCCGCCGTGC
>JAFGFR010000233.1 GCA_016930955.1 Victivallales bacterium
AAAAACAATACAATATTATCTATAAAAGCAAAAAAAACAAGCCCGAAAAGGCTCGATAGATAATAAATTTCAAATTATTTTAGGTAAGAAGCGCCGCCAAGGCATACGAGAAGACATCGTGTTGTTCGCTTCCAGGGTTGTGGAGCAATGAGGCGAGGCTTGGTATGTCCTCGATATCGCCGAGCCTCCCGACAAGAAAGACTGCGGCACATATCCTCCTGGCATTGTGTGAGCGTCCTGTTGACGGCACGAAAGGGTCTTTCTCCGAGATAATCTTCCTGAGCACCTCCAGTGATGCTGTGTCTCCGGAAAGCCCCGCAGCCAACGCTGCGTGCCTGCAAAGATTGTCATTTCCCGAAAGCATCCATTCCTTCAGCTTGGCCTTCAGCTCATCACCAGGGTTCCGGCATGACCAGATGGCTATCCCTGGTGCGTCCGATGCTAGAGACTCTCTGATTTTATCAGGGTCGTGTATCAGCAGGTCGCCGATCTGCGGCGGGGGATGAGGACATGAATTCAGGCAGTCGGTCCTCTCCAGCTCAGCTTTCAAGTCTGCGACCTTCACTTCCGAGGCCGACACCCCTTGTTTTGTCGCAAGCGCGGCGAGGACACCGACAACCTCCCCAGATTTCTGCATGCACCTCTCCATGCGCAGTGCCTGGGCCATCTCATGATCCGCCGAAAGACATCTTCCTGCAGTCAGAATCCCCTCGACCCCGGCAGGAATGAATACACCGACTGGCACAGGAATGGAGACATTCTGACCCCACAAGCTCCCGACAGTGAGCCATTCCTGGAAGATATCGCTCTCGAAGGCCCAGTCCTGAGTGTGGGTGTCGAAGTTGGTGTATGCGTACAGGATGGGCTCGCTTGCCACCTTGCCGCACACGTAGTCCTTGAAGGAGAGAGTTTCTGTTCCCTCGATCAACCTTCCCTCCCTATGTCCCAGCATCAGAGCCGGGTTGACCAGTAGGTTGTTTTCGTCATCAAATTTTTCCCTTAGATGCAGTTTGCCGCCGTGTATGAGCGCCTCGGAGATCGAGCGGGCATCCCTTATGTCAACGTAGCCCGCATCAAAGTTGGCATAGCCAATAAAACCTCCGGTGAACATGTTGCGCGTGTATGAGAATGGCTGCGCGGTGCCGTCGGATTCCCTTCCATAACGGTAACGGCACCCTGCCATGGCCGCAAGCTCGCCGTCGCCGGTGGCGTCAATAATGAAGTTGCAGGATGTCCTTCTGACCCCTTCTGGCGAAAGCCATTCCAACCCGACGGCGTGTTTGCCCTCCATCAAGACCCCCAACGGTACGGAGTCGTATGCGAATTTCGCACCAGATTTGTACACGAAGCGCTCGAGGGTGAGCAATTTTGACGAGTGGTTAAAACAGCGTGCGGCTGCCATCATGTTCTTGTCCAGCTCCCTTGTGTACGAGTCAACGGACTCGAATATCCCCCCGGGAAGGCCGAAGTAGTAGCCGTTCACTCCACCAGCAGTCGCGGAGCCTCCCATGCAAGCAAGCTTATCGATGCCCAAGACATTCATCCCCATTCTTGCAGCCGCTACGGCGGCTATCGCCCCGGAAGTGCCAAGACCCACGACAAACAAGTCGCAGGACGAGTCGAAAGACGCTCCCTCAGATGTCTCGACAAAAACTTTTCCGCCGGATAGTCTCGATACATTCACTTTCGTGTCTCCACTTTATACAACGCTCCGGCATCGTATGCCGAGATCGGGTTGCCGAAGGTGATGGAAGTAAGATTGGTGAAACCTTCCGGGATGTCTGATGATGTGTCCACAACCGGACGCTCACTGAAGACTGTGGCTATCGAGGCGATCCTCCATCCGGCAGCCCTGGCGGGATGGATGGCCCAGAAGTCCATAATCCTCTCTCTCGCTGAGGATAGCGACTCGGAGACATCCACAGGAAGCCTTAGAACCGCCTCGTTACGGTGTTTCCCTGGCACAAGCCCGAGCGGGGGAGGGGGCATGTCGTCGGAGACGTTGCGGCAAAGCATGGCGTTGATGTATTTGGCCGCCAAGGGGATGTTGCAGGTGTGTCTGCCTGAAATTTCCGGTATTCGGGTGTTGGTGTTGACGATATTTGCAGCCTTGACCCTTGCGATTCCGGAGGCGTTTGACAGCGTGACGCAGAAACCTTCTCCTTGTCCCAGTCTTTCCACCCGAACGACCTCCGTCCAGAAGAGAAAATTCCCTCTGCGAGGGTAAATCAGGTTGCACAGCACTGGGGCAAGTGCAGGAATGTGCAGGGCAAAGGACGTTTCATCGAGAATGCCACGCCGGACAAGCTCTTCCTCCAGATTCTTCGCCTTTGCGGATTTCGCAGACGCAGGCCAGTCCCAGCCGGGCTCAAATGCCGAAACAAACTCGTAGCCAGGCACAGCCAGCCTCTCTACAAGAAGGAAATCCTCCTCAAGACTCTCCGCGATGCCTAGCCCGGCCATCGTGGCACCAAGTATCAGCGTGCCGTATATCTCATCATCTGGTCTGTTGCATTCTTCTTCCATGGCGACCCTTAATAATAATTATGAATATATGCACGATGAGGGAAAAAACAAGTCGCCAGCAGAAAAAGTAAGGTAAGCGTTCACGGTTCACGGTTCACGGTTCACAGTTCACAGTTCACGGTTCACAGTTCACAGTTCACAGTTCACAGTTCACGGTTCACGGTTCACGGTTCACGGTTCACAGTTCACGGTTCACGGTCGGAAAAGTCATATGATTCTGAAAAACCATGAAGGGTACAAAATAAGCAAGGAGAAAGGGAAACTGTGGACGCTGACGGCACACTGCGGCAACTGCTTTATTTAGGGAGCCAATTTCAAAACTCCCTGTGGCCGCCCGGCTTGCCATTTTGGATGCGAGGCCACGCCGATGCGGAAGTGGGCATACCTGCCTAGTCTGTCCCGACCGCGGCGGCGTGGCATTCGCGCC
>JAFGFR010000234.1 GCA_016930955.1 Victivallales bacterium
ATCCGTAATAGAAAACCCCGGTGACAACAAGTGCGCATGCGAAAATCAACCATCTGAACTGTTTTCGTGCCATATATCCCCCTTGAACCGGGTCTTTTGTTCACTCCGCGGCAGATGTCAAATGCCAAGTTGAAAAGAGGGGTAGAAACCTGCCTGCCAGCAGGCAGGGATCCCCGAGGATTCACCCTTCCCTCAACTCCAGCATCGCGAACATCCCCTCCTCATTCTCGGCGGTGGATACGCAGATATGCCCCAGGCTTAAGGAGGGCCAAGAGGTCGTGGAGCTGGGAGAGTTCGTCGTCCTCAATCAGGCTTTGGGCGGTGGGATGAAGAGTAGGTTCATCAGAAACAGCTTGACCATTGTAAAGTATGAGTTTACAATGGTTTTGTGAAAATAAAACGCCTTATTTTCAAGGAATTAGTTGCTCAATTCGACGAACCGAAGATCTCGGTCCTGATCGGTCCCCGCCAGGTCGGCAAGACATTCCTCCTGCGAGAACTCGAGGCGGAGGCACAAAAGAAACGCCTCACCACACGCTATTTCGATCTCGAAATCCCCGATGACCTCCTAGCCCTCGGTGCCACGGACAAGGAGCAGTTCGATGTCCTCATGTCGAGCGGTGACGTGATCTTTGTCGACGAACTGTATCGTCTCAAAAACATCTCCCACGTGTTCAAAGCAATCTTCGACAGCAGGAAGAAGAAACCTAAAATTTTCGCCTCCGGATCCTCCGCACTCGAACTGCACACTCATTTAAAGGAGAGCATGGCCGGAAGGGTTATCTTTAACCGAATCTTCCCGCTTTCACTGAGCGAGTTGCGTCAACAACCACGATACCGGGATGAAGATGCCCTCCTAACCGGCGGCATGCCGGGCCTTGTCAATCTGGTGAAGGCCGATGATATCCCGAAAGAGCTTCAAAACATCGTTGCCACATATATCAACCGCGATATCAAAGGGCTTGTACGAGAAGAGAATGTGCGCGCTTTCAATCACCTGATCTATCTTTTGGCAGAGCAGCAGGGCTCCGTTGTCGTAGCAGCGAATTTAGCCAACGAGATCGGGATGTCCAAGCCGACCGTCGAAAAATATCTCGAGCTATTGTCGCAAACTTATGTGTGTCACACCGTGCCCAGCTATGCCCGCAACCTTGGAAACGAGCTCAAGAAATCACGAAAGCAGTTTCTGTTCGACATCGGAATCCGAAATAGTCTGATAAAAGATTTCCGTCCATTGAGTGAACGGAATGACGCCGGGTTTCTAAAGGAAGGCTTTGTTGCTTTGAATCTTGTGCGCCAACTCAAGGCGAACATGGAACTCAGATTCTGGCGAACGAAGCAAGGGCACGAGGTTGATTTTATTGTCGTGAAGAATCGAGTTCCATATCCGATTGAAGTCAAATCCGATATCAAAAGGGCGGAAATCCCGGATGGGTTGAAAAGATTTCTCGACGCATACGCGGACGCATCGGAAGCCGTAGTCTTCAACGACTGCCTGACCGATGAAGTCAGCTATCAGGGCAGGCGCGTTCGTTTTCTACCCTGGACCCATGCCGAGGACATCGACTTTGTGCACCAAGCGATGTAGGGCACCGCACCGAATGATTTGAGGTCACTCCTCCTCGATCTCCAACAGTATTAGGCCGGCGTATGAAAATAGCGGGAGCCGCTAGTCGTGTCCGACACCAAGCGCAGCGAACGTGACGGACTTTCCTGCCCGCCTGCGATCTGGTGGAGGGAGTCCGTCACAAGGAGTTGCGCGGGCTGTCGGACACAGTCTGCGACGCCTGCCTCGCCGTGCTTCAGTGGCGGGACCAAGCCCGCCTGCCCCGTTAAGCTTTATCTTTTTCGGGGAGCGGTTTGTGCGAGGGCTTTGGGTGTCAAATGTCTTGACCCTGATGTTCTTGTACGGCTGTTTTAAATCATGTTCGCGCATCAGCCGTAACACGCGCTTCCTGTTGACAACCTCCCCTTCGACATACCGAAGATATGCCCCTATCCGCCGGTATCCCCAAAAGGGATGTTCGCCCTTGATCTCCTTGATTTTCTGGACAACCACGTCATTCCTGCGATCGACGGCCTCAGCACGCCTGCGCCGCCTCATGACAACACCTCGTCGCTTTTTTTTAGCTCCAACGACAGCTCGCCTACCAGGCTCTTGAGGCGTTCATTCTCCCGCTTGAGCTGGGCTTCCCGCTGACCTTGCTTGGGCGATTCGAATATCTGATGAGCACATGATAAAAACTGATCGCGCCATTCATAGTATTGACTCTGGCTGATTTGATACTCCTCGCATATCTCGGATACTGCCTTGCCCTTGAGCCCTTCTATTACCGCCATTGCCTTCGCCTTCGTGTCCCACTTCCGTCGCTTCATGACTAACCTCCCTCTCGGCAGATTAGCCTCATCGACTCTGTTCCGGCTACTCATTTCTTAATGGGGTGCAGTATAATTTAACTGCTCAAGTAGTTCCAAGTTCTCGCGCAGTATTTCCCCATCTATACCCTCGAGCGATAAGCCCCTCAAATAACCCATCCCGCGCTTACCAAACATGTCTGTCACCGGTGGCTTTGGTATATGGATGCGATCGAGCAATACATGTAGGCGATTCTTCAAGCTCGTACGCATCTTCACTAGGAAGAGACGCTGCCGAATGAGATTCTTGAAATCACGAGACTGCTTTGGTGGCAAAAACAAAGGGGACACATTACTTATCTCCCCAAATACGTTTCAAAAGCTGAACAACCGTAAACCCTCAAAACCGAAAAAACCAACTGCACGGGATCCCTCGACCACGCTCGGGATGACATCAAGTGCGGAGCATGCTCCCTGAGGTATTTCATATAATAGCTGCGCCGTTGGGTGATCATATGGTGACGGCGCGGCGTCGCGGACATTCCGAGCAAGGCGCCGCTGCACCGGCGCAGGGATGTCCGCGAACAGCCAGCCTTTCATTAAATGATCACCCCATCGCGCGTACATTTGAATCCTCTGGGTGCCGGAGCCACTCCACCAGACCGTCGGCGGGCAGGAAAGCCCGTCACGTTCGCTGTGCTTGGTGTCGGACACGACTAGCGGCTCAGCCCACACACACCTTACCCTTCGACAAGCTCAGGACAGGCGCGGCACGCCGCCGCCGGCCCATATGCGTCTAATCATTTTCCAAAAAACCGAATTTCGGTTTTGCAGAATTGATTCTCACTACTTCTTCTCAGGAATCGGTTTGCATTTATAAGTGTGAAACCAATATTCTTTTCCATATGTGTTGTACTGGAAAATAATAAATTCTCCCGCTTTCGCTTTTTTCTTCCAATATGACGAGTATTCCCCTTCATTAGAAGGTCGGCCGTACCCTGCTTCAGTACCGTATTTAGATGTGCAGATGTAGTTCTTCTGCCACCCACTGGCTTGAGCGATAACCGGAAGAAGTAAGAGGGCTACTATGAGTATTAGACGTTTAAAAAAATCCGGGACACATACATTATCTCCTCGAATGTGTTTTCAACCGTAAGCCCTCGCACAAACCACTCGGGCTTGTGAGCTGCAGGCTGTGTCGGACACTTGAGGAGCTAGTGTCCGACACAACTTTGCAGCTCACACCGCATTTAATCTCCCTGGAGGGCGGCGTC
>JAFGFR010000235.1 GCA_016930955.1 Victivallales bacterium
ACCTCGCCCCGACCGTCGCCGAGATGCTAGGTGTGCAGAGCTGGGACAAGTGGGACGGCCAGAGCTTCGCCGCAACACTCAAGGACGGCGCGGACACCGGAAGGGAAGAGCTGGTCATTAGCCAGTGCGCACACGTATGCCAGCGCTCAGTCAGATGGGACAAATACCTATACATGAAGACATACCACGACGGATTCCATCCCCATTTCGACGACGAGATGCTCTTCGACATCGAAAACGACCCGCACGAAACCGCGAACCTCGCAAAAGACAAACCCGATGTCCTCGCCGAGGGCGCAAGACGCCTCCTCAACTGGCACAGTGAAATGATGGCCAACATGCCGTTCGGGTACACCGAGGACCCCCTCGATGTCGTCCTGAAGGAAAACGGCCCGATGCACGCGAACACAGTCTTCTCCCCTCTCAAGAGCTACCGCGAGAGGCTCAAGGAGACCGGCAGGGAAGATTGGATTGAAAAGATCGAGAAACGACACCCCGCATTCAAAGGATGACAAGATGAAGCAAAAGCCGAATATTGTGATGATCATCGTTGATCAATGGCGCGGCGATTGCGCCGGGATTCTGGGGAATCATTTTGTGGATACCCCTAACCTTGACAGGATTTTCTCGAAGGGGACGGTCTTCAGCCAGGCATATTCCGCAGTGCCATCATGCATCGCGGCAAGAGCATCGCTGCTCACAGGCATGGCCCCGAAAAATCACGGTAGAGTCGGATACCAGGACAGAGTGCCCTGGAACTACCCCGACACTTTGCCGGGCAAACTGGCGGAAGCAGGTTACCACACCCACTGCGTCGGAAAAATGCATGTGTTCCCCGCAAGAAACCTGATGGGGTTCCACAGCGTCGAGCTACACGACGGGTACCTCCATAACGAAAGATGCCGTGGCTCACATGATATGGTGGATGATTATCTGCCTTGGCTCAGGGAAAAATGCGGAGCAGAAGTGGATATCATCGATGCCGGGGTGGGATGCAACGGATATTCCGTCTCGCCATGGCCTTACGAGGAGCGATATCATCCCACAAGCTGGGTGACTTCCCGCTCGATTGACTTTTTAAGAAGACGCGATCCGGGAAAACCGTTTTTCCTGAAAGTCTCCTATCATCGTCCGCACCCCCCGCTTGACCCGCCGAAATATTATCTCGACAGATACTTGAACAGGGAACTTCCGCCGCTCTCTCTTGGAGACTGGGTTGATCCCGAACAGAAAATCGGAGACAGAGGTATTGACTCCCCGGTCCCTACGGACGAGAAACAGATTGATCTGGCAAGAAGGGCCTATTACGCTCAGCTTACACATATTGACTGCCAGCTAAACAGGCTCATTCACGCCCTGAACGAGCGCGGCCTGCTCGACAACACAATGCTCCTGTTCGTCAGCGACCATGGAGATATGCTTTACGATCATAGGAGGGTTGCCAAAACCCTGCCCTACAGCGCGTCAGCCAAAATCCCGCTGATGATAAAACTGCCCGACTCATGGAAAGCCGACACTGTCGCAAACACGGATGCCCTGGCGGAATTGAGGGACATCATGCCCACACTCCTCGAGGCCGCCGGCGCTGAAGTACCCGAAACAGTGGAAGGCATAAGCCTGCTTCCTTATTGCAAGGGCGAAAAAGAGTATGACCGTGAGTGCATACATGGTGAACACGCTTCCGGACATGATTCAAACCACTGGATAACAACCGGCAAGGAGATGTATATATGGTACTCCCAAACCGGAGAGGAACAGCTGTTCAATGTCAAAAAAGATCCAGACAACATAAAAAATCTCGCAAAACATAAACCCGAAAGGCTTGAATGCCTGCGCAAATGCCTGGTCAAGGAGCTAAAGCCCAGAGAGGAGAATTATGTCATTGACGGCAAGTTAGTTGTAGGAGTGAAACCCAAAAGCATACTAAGCTTCCTGGAAAAACAAGGATCAAAGAAATGATGGGAAACAAGAAACCGAACATCGTGTATTTCTTCACCGACCAGCAGCGCTGGGACACCTGCGGCTGCTACGGACAGAGAATGGACATCACACCCAACCTCGACAGGATGGCCGCCGAAGGCGTGAGATTCGAGAACGCATTCACATGCCAGCCCGTATGCGGACCGGCAAGGGCATGCATACAGACAGGCAAATGGGCCACCGAAGTGGGCTGCCACACCAACCACCGCATGCTGCCGATCAACGAGCCGACAATCGCCAAACGCCTCTCCGCGGCGGGATACGAGGTGGGCTACATAGGCAAATGGCATCTGGCATCCTGCGGCGAGAGAGGCGGCGCGGACGATTTCCGTGAAAAACCTGTGCCTGTCGAGCGCAGAGGCGGGTACAAGGACTTCTGGCTCGCTTCGGATGTCCTCGAGTTCACCTCGCACGGCTACGACGGGCATATGTTCGACCAGGAAGGCGACAAGCGAGAGTTCCCCGAGGGCAGATACCGCGCAGACGCACAGACCGACTGGGCCATCGAATACCTCGAGTCAAGGACACTCGACAAGCCTTTCTTCCTCTTCCTTTCATACATCGAGCCGCACCACCAGAACGACCGCAACTGCTACGAGGGACCCAAAGGCTCCAAAGAAAGGTTCAAGAACTTCGATGTCCCGGGCGACCTCGCCGACACCGAGGGGAATTGGCGAAGCGAGTACCCCGACTACCTCGGCTGCTGCTCAAGCCTCGACCAGAACCTCGGAAGAATACTTGCGAAACTCGCAGAAATGGGCATCGAGGACAATACCCTAGTCATCTTCACCAGCGACCACGGGTCGCATTTCAAGACCCGCAACTCGGAATACAAGCGCTCGTGCCATGACGGCTGCACTCGCATCCCCATGGTCCTGCGCGGCCCGGGGTTCACCGGAGGCAGGACTGTCGATAACATGGCCAGCCTGATCGACACCCCCGCCACCGTCGTCAAGGCCGCCGGGCTGGAAGTCCCGGAGTCCTTCGGCGGCAGGCCGCTGCAGGACGCAGTCGCAGGCACGCACGACTGGCCAGAGGAGGTGTTCATTCAGATCAGCGAGAGCCAGGTCGGCCGAGCCGTCAGAACAAAAAAATGGAAGTACTCCGTCCGCGCCGAGGAAAAAAAAGGTTCTGACCCAGACTCCGACACATACACCGAGGACTTCCTGTACGACATCGAGAACGACCCCAACGAGAAAAACAACCTCATCGCCAACCCGGAATATCGCGAAATCCGCAAAAAACTCGCCAAAACACTCAAACACAGGATGGAAATGGCAAAAGAGAAGGAGCCGGAAATCTTGCCGAGGGACTGAAAAATGCGAAAGGAACAACCAGACAACACCCGGCGGAAAAAACCGCACATAATCATCTTCAACCCCGACCAGTGGCGATCGGATGTCATGGGGCACATGGGAAATATCGCGGCTGTCACACCCAACCTCGACGAGTTCGTCAGGACCGA
>JAFGFR010000236.1 GCA_016930955.1 Victivallales bacterium
CTGCTACTCTGAAGGCAAGATTGATGGTGAGCGGCTGAAGGAGTTCTGCAAACTCACACGCTCCTGTATGTGCTAGCCGCAGTTGTGTTTAGGCATCAGGTGTTGCGGAGATCATTTTTTAGCCCGTCAAACATAGCCTGAACATCATCCAGCCTGGAGTCAGACGGATGCCAGTCTCGCTCATCATCATCTGGTGATACTTGTTCGGCACGCTCATATTCAATTTCCTCGGCTTGTTCAATCAGGCCTTGTGTAAACTCCTCCGTAGGCAAGTTGAGCTTATTGCCGATATATTCGAGGTCTCCTGCAATTTGTCGTAGCCAGTCAGGGTCATCATCCGACTCCTGGACAACTTTCGATGCGAATCTCAAGAACTGATTTCCAAGGATATCAAGCTCATCCTCAGTGACTGCGTCAGGATACTCTTTATAAAAATCGGCCGCTGCACGAAAATCATCATTGGTTTCTGGTAACGATAGCAGACACTGCCGCGCGGCAAGAAAGGGGAGTTCGTCTTCCCTCATACCGCGTTTTGTAAGTATCTTTAGAAGACTGACTAAATCCTCTCTATCAGCTGATCCCTTCTTCCACAAATCACTTAGTTGACTCAACAGTAACTCGACCGACTTCGCAGCCTCGGGCGGTCTGAGTTCATCTATAACTTGTATGAAGAAGACTGTCCGGCTTTCATTCGATGGTGGATGCCCTTGTACCCCAATTGTCTCGCCTTCATGATTAACAACTCGGATTATTCGGCTACTCGGACCCCATAAATTGGCTGCCAACGTCTTCAGAAACTCACTGCCCGCACGTTCTATTCCGCGGTAGCGACGCTCGTGAACCCCTGCCCATAAGGAGGCGTACTGCTCATAGAAAAAAGCCCCCTTGAAGAGATCAACGACGTCAGAATCCGATCCTTCGAGGAAGTTTTCCATGAAGTCTTTTACCGACGGATTGTGGAAAGAAACAACGAGGGAAGCACCTCTCTTTCCGGTTTTAATAAAGTTTCCGTCGAGTTCCCTTAGCGCATCGATCCAGTCCCCTGGGCGAGCCGAAAACCCGAATCGCTTTTGGCGGAATTCATAGAACTTCCAAAACGCCTTCTCCAAGTCTTCCAAGGTTACTTCGTCAGGTACCGTTGTCAATACCAGTAACAGATTCCGCGCAGGTTCCGATATTTGATGTCGGAATGCGTGGTCCCAAATTCTAGTTGGATTGTCAAGGCTGTCCACGAACTCCTTCAAGTAGAGTGTGGAAGCCACAGCGCTAGCATGATGAGCTGCCGTCATGTATTCGATGACGCGAGGATTATAATTGCGATGATTGAGGATCTTCTCGTAGCCGTGCTCATCGAGCAAGGCTAGTTTGTACTCCCTCGGTAAGTCTGAAAAATAGATATGATTGTAGAGGATCTTGGCACGTATGGGGCGTGCATAATCACTAAGGTTGACTACGCACATTTGGAAGTTCAATGGCGGATGAGCAAAGGCTTCGTGCTGTCGCTTTGCGATATTGAGGATATATTCGCGTGTCGTCAAAATGAACCGCCAGTTGGGATTGACGGCCACTTCCTCCATCAACTCAACTAGTCGCTGATCCTCGTTTTTCTGTAGCTTATCAAGTGCGGTTTTCCCGAGAAAGTCGTCAAAATAGAAGACCTGTTTGGATTTTGGATTCTTGACAGACCGCAGTTCCGATAGTTCGTTAGCGATGCGAAACGCTGTGAATCTTTGTCGATCCACAAGGTCCGCTAGCAGAACCTCTGCTAGCGTCGTTTTCCCGATGCCAGGGATGCCAGCAACAATGCAGAAATGAGACTTGTCAAGCAGTGCTTTTGCACGGTCGAAGCTTGGATTAGGCACATACCGCAAAAGCCGTAGCCGAATACGTTCGAGATGTGAATCCGAATCAGAAAAAATTCCTGAGTAAAGTATGCGCTCAAGCACTGCTGCGCTTGTCAACCATAGTTTGAAGTGCTTACACTCGATATCCGGGTTCTCTGATAGCAGGTTGTTGAGGTCGTCCTTACCGAAGATATCTTCACTTGCAAGACAATAGGGGGCGAGGATTTTGAGGAGATCCTCCTTGCGTCGAGGTGTTAGACCGACGGAAGTTGCGAGGAGGTATTTTGTGGGGTTTATCGCCTCGATTTTTTTGCGTTCCTTATTCACCAGAACCCGACAAAGCGCCTCAAAGCCAGATTCTGCGTAGTGCTTGCATTGCAGGATGAGATGGCTTGTGCCAGTCCGATACCGGAAGTCAATGCCATCATCGCGGCCTGTCGTGAAGCTTTCGAGCCGCAAGCCAAGCAACTTCTGCAATAGATCTCGACAGAGGTGCTCGAAATCATGCGGAGAAAGCGACCGGAAATCGTAGTTCCCCATTTCAACCTTCAGTATGAATCGTTCGCCCTTCCACTACCACATTACAGAATGGATTCAATCTGTTGAGAAGAGACTATAAACTACGACAGATGTCAAGGCACTTTATGAAAGTCTTGTGCCACTAGACAAGAAATGCGCCGCGGGATTCGGGGATTGCTACGAGCAGTTCAAGATCGGTTTTATCCTCCATCAGGCAATGCGCGATTGTGGACGGGTTCACATTTTAGCGTTATCTGATTTGTCTGCCATTTCCGTCCTGCTTCCAGGACGTGGGTATCAGGCCTATGACTGGGCTGCCGTTGCATGAAGTCGTAAGCCAAGTGCCCGTAGGACCTTCAGCACCGTAGCGAACTCGGGATTGCCTTCCGGTGACAACGCCTTGTAAAGGCTCTCGCGCCCGAGGCCTGTTTCGCGGGCGATTTGCGCGATCCCCTTCGCGCGGGCAATATCCCCCATAGCGGCCGCGATCAGTGCGGGGTCGCCCTCTTCCAATACCGCTTCCAGATAGGCGGCCATATCTTCCGCAGTCGCCAAATGTTCGGCAGCATCCCACGGGCGGGTCTTCGTCTTTGCCATAATGACTCCTATAATTCGCGCGCCAATTTCAGCGCCCTCTTGATATCCTTGTCCTGCGTGCTCTTATCGCCACCGGCGAGTAGGACCACCAACATCTGGCCGCGCTGGACGAAGTAGACTCGATAGCCGGGGCCATAATCGATCCTCAATTCCGTGACGCCCTCTCCAACCGGCTTCACATCGCCAAAGTTAGCCAGCGAAAGACGGCGGATGCGGGCATTGATGAGCGCCCGCGCCCGTCGATCACGAAGGCCGACGAACCATTGAAAATAGATCTCCGTTTGCCGGATTTCGATCATGGTCAAATTGTATCTTTTGAGATACAAAAAAACAAGAGAAATCTATCAGACCCCCTTGCCACCCCGGCCGGGATGTGCTAGCTCTGCGCCCATTCCCAAAGGGGCTTCGAGACGATGATCCATTTCAGCAGCATCAGCAAGCAGCACGGGCCGCAGGTCCTGTTCCAGAACGCGAGCTTCCAGATCCTGCCCGGCAGCCGCAGCGGCCTGGTGGGCCCCAACGGCGCGGGCAAGACCAGCA
>JAFGFR010000020.1 GCA_016930955.1 Victivallales bacterium
CAACCCGGCCGCGCTGCCCTACAAGGGGATGTACCTCGACCGGGTGATGCTCAATGCCTACAAGGCGCTTGTCTATCTGGCCTTGGAGGATGCGGCGGCTGCGAAGGTCGAGCTGCGCAGGATGCGTGATGAGCAGAAGCGTGTTGTGAAGCTGTTTGACGAGGAGCTCAGGCGGAGCGAGCGCGAGGTGGCGGAGCAGAACCGGCGCAACCGGGAAAGCGGCAAGAAGGTCGGCAACCAGAACACTGCAGTCTCGTTCGACTCGATAGTCCAGAATCCCGTGGTCAAGGATGCCTACGACAGCTCTGGGCAGGTCGCCGAGAAGCTGTACGGCAACCTTAGCAACCCTTTCGTGAGCTACTTCTCCGCTGTAGGCTACCTGATGGAGAATGATCTCCCGGAGGCCAATGTTGACTTCCGCAACCTCCACAGGATGCTGCCGCAGAACAAGCTTGTGCGCAGGGATTTCGTCACCATATCCAAGAAACTGGGGACCGACTTCCCATCGGAGCTTTCCGAAGTCAAGCCCCATTCCCACCCGATGGAGAGCAATGTGGTGTATGTGTTCTTCTTCAACGGCCGCGCGCCGGCGCTCAAGCAGGAGAGGTTCCAGATCATACTCCCATACGTCGGCTACACAGGCGTCGCATTCCCACGCTACGAGTATTTCACCCCGACACTCGCAGGACTGAAAATAGACTACAAGAAAAACGACAAGACTGTATCGAGGAAAACCTGCACAGTGGCAAATTTCGATGCCATCATGTCCCAGGAATACCACAACAGGCTTCCCTCGATGATCACGCGGATAGTGATTTCCACGCTGACCAAGGAGATAGCGAGCTATGCGGCGGTGAGGGCGGCGAAGGAGGCGGGCACTGGCGCCGAGATCGGGGCATATGCCCTCACTGGGCTGTACAAGTATTTGTTCAACACGGCGGACACCCGATGCTGGGAGACCTTGCCGCGGGAGGTGCAGGTATCCCACTTCCCTATCCCGGAAGACCGTGTCTTCAGCGTCTCCACGCTCGGCTCAGGGGGCGGCGCAGGCGCGGATCAAGGGAAAATCGCGCAATTCGAGTTGAAAAAGAGTACAAAGTTTGCTATTGTCTTCGTCAGGGCGTTGTCGGGCGATCGACACACGGCCAAATTGTTCGAGATGGAGTGATATAAACAACCGGAGTATGCCATGAGAAGTATGATGCTTGCATTTACGGCCTGCTGCCTGCTTCCGTTTCTGCCCGGATGCCAGTCAACAGTTGACACCGTGGAGAACAGGGAGAAGCAGATGACCCCGGATCAAGTGGACACCTCGCGGGTGTCAACAGACGCTTTCCTGAAAGGGCGCCTGAAGATCGAGCGAGTTGACCGCTCCGAGCAGCCGGACGGCCTCCTGAGGGTCCAGGTCACCGCCAGGAACGTGCGCTCGGGATTCTGGTCACAGGTAGGCTCGTGGTTCATGGGCGACAACCCATACCAGATAGCCTATAGGTTCTCCTGGCTAGACAAGGACGGCATGGAGGTCAGGACGGCCACGCAGACTTGGATCCCGATGAGCGTGGACCCTGGCGACACCGTTAGGATAAGGGGCATTTCGCCGAATCCGAGGTGCAAGGATTTCGTCCTGAGCCTTAAGGAGAATCCGGTGGAGAGGAATTGAGGGTTTGTTTTTCAACATTTGCTTTGCATAGGAGGCTTAAGTCATGAAAGTTACGATTGCGAGTTGTGTGGCTTTGCTGTTTGGGATGGTGTTGTTTTGCGGCTGCGGCACGCCGGCCCGGAGGATAGATCCTACGGGGACAGGCGGGCTGACGACTGTTGACGACATCAACTTCAAGGATTGGCAGATGGCGGCGGAGAAGGGGATAGTCTCACTGCTGGAGTCCGGGGTGCTCGAACGTCAGGACGGAAGAAAAATGGTGCTCATGATCAGCGATGTCGAGAACCGCACCACCCAGCACATAGACACCCGCATTCTTACGGACAAGATAAGGCAGGCTGTCCTGCGCTCGGGCAAGGCTGTCACGACCACGGCGGTCGGCGCGAGAGGCGCGGAGGACAAGGCCACCAGGCAGCTCAGGCAGCTCGAGGACGACGACATGTTCGACCAGTCAACCGTCCAGAAGGCGGGCACGGCGATATCACCCGACATGAGCCTCGCGGGCAGGATAATCCAGCAGCGCACAACCTCGGGAAGGACGAGCGAGTCGTACTTCTTCATACACATGACTCTGACCGACTCGAAGACCGGGCTGGGGCTTTGGGGGGATAGCGTGGAGATCGTCAAGCAGGGACAGCGCCCGCTGATGGGGTTCTGACGGATCTTTGTTTCACAGCGATCCCACAGGATATTGGGATGATGGGACTGCAGTTGCTTTGTAATTTTCCCTTTAGGGGTGTTTATGGATGCCAAGGATTCTGATTCGCTGAAGAAGCTTCCCTTCGAGAAGGCTCTCGAGAGGCTCGAGGAGATCGTCGCCCAGATGGAGGACGGCAAACTCTCACTCGATCAGATGATGAAATTCTACGAGGAAGGCCAGGCTCTGTCAGGCATTTGCTCCGCGAGGCTGAAGTCGATCGAGAAGAAGATAGAGATATTGCGCGACAAGGGCGGCGGGGAGAAGGCATGGGAGAATTTCGATGTTTCAGACTCCGCCGAGCCGGCGGCTGAACCGAGACCGAGAAAATCCGCGAAACCCATACGCCACACAGAATCCACAGATGCCCCTGTGGCCGAGGAGCTTTTTTAGTTGAGGAGCCAGGTCACAGGCGCCGCAAAAAGTCCGGCACTGAGTCCTTGTCCATTATGCAAATTGCCGGTCGGGAATCAATTGTCGTTTTCCCCGAAGAAAGGTCAATTCCATTCCCGAATGCGTCGTGGATATTCAAAGATTTCAAACCCGACAGGTCAACTGACTTATTGTAGTTTTCCTCTCTTGACCAAATGAACACGATGCCGGTATCCTCGTCTTTCTGGAATTGATAGCCTTGCAGGTGGGGGTCATTGACTTGGATTTTTCCCAGCGGCTTGGCTGATTCAAGGAATCGTGTAATAGTGGAGATGGCTGTGATTACGGGCCGCGGGCCGCGGTCTGGATCCAACAGCGCGTATTCAAAGGCTCGCTCTGGTCCACATGAACTTGACAAGACATAGGTGTAGATACGCCTCACCCCCATTCCGAGAGTTGCCGCAGTCATCTTGATATAATCACCTGCGGCATCAAGGCCGCGCATCTCCTCAGTGTTTTCCGTGGATTTCGTCGGACTGCCGAATGAGAGGGCGTCTTGGCCCCAGCTCCATGCACGCCGGAATGTCTCGGGGCCACGTCCTGATCCGCCAGATTCCGTATCCCATATCTCAATTTCCGGATAACCCGCGTCATCCAGGAAAGCCCGGATTTCCCCAGCGCTCCCAACCTGTTCCTCGAGACGATCAATGGCCAGCGGACTATGGTACAGATGCACCGAGACTGCAGAAAGGTGTTTCAGGGCATCATGCTTCTTGAGCAGCGGAAGATGTGTGGAAATAAACGTCTTGACAAGGGCATTGCCAAAGGCGATGACCTTCAGAGTCGGGTCGATCTTTTTGATTTCCTCGGCTGCCGCTATGAGCAGTTCCATCAGATGTTCGTCTGTTCCCTTATAGAATACATCCAGATCCGGTTCATTGGTCACTTCCCATTCCCGGATGTCAGGACAGTTCTTCACAATCCATCTGACGTAATTGCGCCAGTCTTCCAAGTCGGTGGGATATTCGGTGGTGTACAACCTGTATTTCTTGTCTGCCTTTGCCCATGCAGGTGTCCAGGCCAGGCTTCCCAGAAGTGATATGCCGTTCTTCGCGGCCAGGTCGGTGTACCATTGCGGGGATACGAATTTCCCCTTTTCCGGCTCGCAAACATGCCACTGGGTCGCCACTGGCGGCCAGTGGCAGCGTTGTCTCCCGATACCGATTTTCTTGACCATATCGAGCATGACCGGTTGGAGCATGAAATGCGCGCCCATGGGTGAGTCGGGGTCTGGTTCGGCGACGCGGGGGTGGACAACGGCGAAAACATCCTCGTGGCCCTTTCCGCCTTCCGGTCTGACCACGAGACGGTACATACCCAGACGTTCGGGCGTGACGGTGATCATTGTTTCCGGATTGTCGGCTGTAGCCTGTCCGCTGCCTTCCTGCTCCGTGTCACCATAGGAATCCATCAAACGCCAGGTAAAGGGCAGGGGGAATGTCTGCCTCCCGCTGTCGTCGGACAGCCAGCTGTAATCCACGAGGCGCAACCTTACCTGGACAGACTGGCCGGCATAAAAAACCCTGGATTTGTCTTCATCAACAGCCACTATGGCCGAGGCTTCCACTGTCGCTTCCCTGGCCGGCTGATAGGCTCCGGCATGGCTCCCTTCCTCCAGTTGCACGCCGTCAACCCATACCATCTCGGGCGCATCTATCTTGACAAAATAATTGTTCCCTATGACAATTTTACTATTGCCCGATAATGTGTAGCGGCGCCACTCCGGGGTGACATCCACTTTCCTCTCGAAGATTGGAATGGCTTTTCTGCCCCACAGGCCTACGGTGACCTGTGAGGGCTTGTCGCCGCGCAGGTAGAGTGAAAGAGTATGCGGCGTGTTGGGGCGGAGTTTATAGTAATTGCTGAACAGAGGTCCTCGTCCGCGCAGGCTGCGGTTGCCATGCGCTGCCTGCTCAGTGTCAATATGCCAGATCAGATCGGGTCTTCTTACACAGGAAACCCATTCGTCAATGCTCGCGTCCACCTCGAAGCTGCTGTTGCGCAGCAGATTACCCGTGTCGCGGGGCTCGACGGCAGGCAAGTCTATCTGCTCCATTGTAACATCGTCAATCCAAACCGTGCCTATCCCGTTGAAGGAAAAGAAAATCGCGGTCTTGTCCATGTGTTCCGTCTTTATTCCCAAGCCGATCATGTCGAAGCGCTGCCATTGCGGCAGGAGGCTAAACTCCTCGCCAAAATGGGATGTCCATGGCCCAGGGATCATCCGCAGATGCACGGAGAGTCTGCTGGCATCGCCTACTGCCCGGGCATAAAAGGAGATTTTATATGCCTTGCCCTCCTCCACCGTGAAATCATTGCTGTACCATTGCGTACGCCCCCTGGCGTAACGGGTGCAGGTCACAGCCAGAGACCCATCTCCAGCGTGAGCGTCATCCCTGCCGACATACCGCATTGCGGCATCCACATCGGCCCAGCCCCAATTCACATGCCAACCTGATTCACCTTGCTCAAAATCTCCATTCACTAGAAAATTCCCGCCCGATATTTCTGCCACGACAGCAGAATTCTCTCCTCTGCAGGCCAAAAATACGGTTGGTAAAAATGCCGCAACTACAGCCAGAGCGACAGTGTTGCGATTTCGCCAAATCATTTTCATCCTTTGCTCCATTGATCGCGTTAAATATATCCATCATCAATGGCAAGTTATTATATTAACGCTCATATTTCAAGTTCTGGAATGAAGATTTTTCGATTTTTTTTTGAGATTGTCCTCAAAGGCAATAGTCCCGAAAGATTCTGGGGCGTGGAATCTTTTTTTCTCCAGGGGTGCCCATGACAGCCAATGGGGGTGAGAAGTATCATCGGCGCACTTGTAGGCGTTGGCCTTCCATTTTTTGTTTTCGACGGGTGTGAAATTCCCGGCATATTTGCGTACGACATCGAAGGGGAACTCGAAACCCAGGTACCACATTACGTGGTCTGTGATCTCCGGCTCGACGATCTCGGGCATCGAGTGGTGGATGTTTATCCTGGCGATGTCTTCTTCGGAGAGTGGTGTGCAGTCCTTGAATCCTCTTGGGGGGTTTTGCGCAGGGGCATCCGGGGGGGGAGGAGAGTTGTCGCGGATATAGTAGCAAAGAACCGTCCCGCCGCAGTTGCACTCGAGATTGAAGTATCCTCCGTCAGTGAGCGGGCTGAAGAAGAACTCGACGCAACTGTCTTTGCAAACACTTTTTTGATAGCCTTTTCTGACGGATCTGACGTACCTGTCCTCAACTTTGAAGAGGCCGTAGATAGAGTTGCTGTCATAAAGCAGTTTAAGCTTTACGCATGGATGGTGTGACGAACTTTCTGGTCTGACGACCGAGATGTCCATGATCTCTGCGGCTTCCCAGTCCCCACTGTCCCATCCGGCATCCAGACGCGGTGCGGATGGAGCTCTTCCGACGTTGTAGACCAAACTCATGACAACTCCTCACTTTTGTTGTTGATTGCTTAACTAAGGTTTCCCACCTGAAAACTGAACACGGTTCACGGTTCACGGTTCACGGTTCACGGTTCACAGTTCACGGTTCACAGTTCACGGTTCACGGTTCACGGTTGCTGGTTTTCCTGAAACCTGCTTGCCACGGCATAGCCCGCAGGGCGACGCCGGGAAACCTGAAACCTACTCCTCCCCTCTCCCTGATTCTTTTTCTTTAGTTATGCATGTGGCCAAGGCCTCGGCGACCTCTTTGGCATTGATTGACTTGTGGCATCTGTATGATTTGTCCGGGCATTCCCTTTGCAGGCACTCCGAGCATTCGCCGTCTTGGAAGACGCGGTTGATTTTGCCGTAGGGTCCGGTTTTCGACGGTGAGGTAGGGCCGAACAGGGCGAACACCGGGACTTTGGCCGCCCATGCGACATGCACGGGGCCGCTGTCGTTGGAAAGCAGGCAGGAGAAAAGCTTCACCATCTCCACCAGCTCAGGGATCACTGTTTCCCCGGCCATGGAGACGACATGGCAGGTATTGACTGCCGAGACGATTTTTTCAGCGGCCTCGCTGTCGGCTTCCGAGCCGATGACCACGAATCTGACATCCGTGATCTTCCGATGGACTTCGCTGACTACATCGGCGAAGAATTCCGGGGGCCATGTCTTGGACTTCCACCGTGCCACCGGGGCGATGCCCACAATTGTATCATTCTTCGCGATCCCCTCTTTCGCGAGTTTCTCAACGACGGTGTCGTGGGCCTTCTGCAAAGTTTTCAGCCCGGGCTCGCGTCCGACAAAGCCGATATCGAGCAAAGAGCAAACCAGATGCAAGTTGCGCTCGACCGCATGCACGGCATCGGTGGGAATGTCGATTCTTCTGTTGTAGAGTCCGGCGGATATCCTTTCACGTGGCTTTGCAAAGCCGACTACATTCGACGATTTCGCGAGTTTCGCAAATACGGCGCTGCGCATCAGCCCCTGGAAGTCCACGATGAGGTCATATTTTTTTTCGCGCAGCCTGTGCACGAGCGACATGAAGGTCTTCGGGAACTTGATGGGGCTGCCCAGCTCCTCGCGGGGGAAGATTATCGCCTCGCTGACTGCGGGATGGAACTCGATAAGGGGCGCGAGCTGCCGGTTGACCAGCCAATCTATGTTTGCCCCGGGGTAGTGCTCGGCAAGAAGCGAGACAGCCGGGAACGCATGCAGGATGTCCCCCAGACTGCTGGGCTTGACAATAAGAATGTTCATAAAAAATCAGACTCCCGGGGGCTTACAGCTTCGGGAAGATCGAGAAAATATAGTTCCCGAGCTCTCTTTTAATTTCCGATGACATTTCCAGTGACCTGACGGTATCGAGCGCCGACTTCAGGAATCCGTGGGCATCCTCGGCGGCCATCGATCGGATGTCGTGCTTTTTGTAGAGGGAGGAAAAGCAGCTGATATCCTCCTTGGAGGGCTTCCGGCTTGTCATGGCCGTCCTCAAAGTTTTGCGTTCCGCCGCGGAGCACTGCTTCCATAGCAGGGCGGAAAGATAGTCGCAGCAAAACATGTCTTCCGGGTCGTGGTCGTCGATGTCGTCCACGATCTGGTATGCCCTACCCGCAAGCAAGCCCGCCTCGTCCAGCCGGGCAAGCTCGCCTTCCGAGGCTTCGCCAGCCAGCACGGCACCCAGTTTTAAGGGAAGACAAAATGTGTACCGCGCGGTCTTGAGGTCGTATATCTTGAGAATTCCCGACGGCCTCGTGCCCGGGATACCGCGTTTGGCCAGCACCTGCTCCTCGAGTTGGCCCCGGACAGTCTGAAGCGCGGTTTCCACCGCGATTCCCAAGGCTTGATCCCGCTTGCCGGCGGGGATGTCAAGCTTCGAGAACTCACTAAGGGCCATATTGTAGAGCAGGTCTCCCAGAAGCATCGCCAGCTCTTTTCCCTTTGCCGTTCTGCCCGCCCGATCCGGGAGCTTGTCAAGTGCCGCATGCAGACTGGGCACCGTCCCCCTTTCTGCAGCGTTGTCTGTTATGTCGTCATGCACCAGGGCGAAGGTGTGCATCAGCTCCACCGCCGCGGCTGCCCGGAATGCCATGTCGGAGTCTTGTCGGGAGGCGTATCCCTCATAGGACAACACAAGCAGCACCGGCCGCACTCGGCCGGCATCACGGAAAACAAAACCTTCCAAGGCATCATAGACCTGCTCCTCGTTGCCGCGTATGCCGGCAAGGGCATGCTCGTTCGACATGCAGAAGAGAAGGTAGTCCTCCACCTTGTATCTTATCTCGTCTATGTCAACCGGCATGATCAAATCAACCTCATCAAGCTCTAGTCAGGAAAGCGACAATTGCTTTATTCAGGTTCAAAACTCTGCGTGAACAGCGAAATGGTGGTACGCCCAGAAGGATTCGAACCTTCGACCCAATGATTAAGAGTCATTTGCTCTACCAGCTGAGCTATGGGCGCATTATGGCGGCAATATGAACCAAAAATCGGGGATTTCAAACTTCTTTGGGAAAAAACTGTTAAAATCCTGATTTGAGAGTCAATTTCAAGACTACCCGTGGGCGTCTGCCTGTGCGTCGCACGCAGACAGGCGCGGCGTGGTGTTTCGCCGCACCGTCTGCCGCGCCTGCACTCCCGGCACCGTTCACGATGGTTTTTGAAATTGGCTCTTGACTATTATTTCGGGTGCCGAGAAAAGTCCGCATGGCACGAGCTTGTATTTTTCACCTGCGTTTTCGAATTGTCCCGGGCCGGTCCACTTTGGCCATTTCTCCTTGTTGTGCAGAGGCCCGTGCGAATTTCGCCGGTGTGATATAAGCTCGATCTCCAGAAAAAAGGGCTCACCGGATTTTATATGCCGTGTCAAGTCTATCTCGTTTGGCTCCCATGCTGTTGTTCCGGCCTCTTCGCCGTTGATGCTTACTCTGACCGCCGTGCCCTCCCATCCGCAGGTCTTGAGGAATACACGCTGTGCCTTCTCGAAGGAGACCTTTGTGCTGCACGTGTACGAGACCGCCCCGGAATAGAACGGCAGCCCCTGCCGGCACCAATCACCAAGCTTGAGATTTGCTGGCAAAGGAATGATGTGGCATGCCCCGTTGGAGGGCAAACTTACCCCGAAGGCACCGAGAAGGTATATGATTTCTAATCCGGGATGATCCTCGTCGTAAAGGCATTTGAGTGACAGCACATTTTGTCCTTTTCTCAGTGTCCCCGAGGGCAGCGGGAGTTTTTTCAGCGACAAATCGCACCACCATCCGCATTCGGCATCCGGGTCGAGCTTATGACCGTTGAGCTCAATCTCGAAAAGTTCGGGTTTCTCTATCGCCAGGGATGCCGGCAGCGCAGGAATATCACGGACATCGAAATTGTACCTCAAATGCAGCTCGATTTTCTTGGTTTTTTCCTTCTTGTTTCTGGCCCAGGGCTGCACCATCTGTCCCCCGCGGCACTGCACGCCGAGAGCCCTTCTTGCCGCATGGTCCGCCTCGAGGACTTCCATGCTGCTCCACTTGCCCTCGCCCACCCTGACTTCCGGCCTGTCGAGGACAAGCACGTTCTCCTCGGAAAGCCTGATCTGCCAACTGCTCCTTGACAGTTTAGTTTTCCGGGAGACCCGCAACATTTTGCGTCGTGCGAGTCCGCTGTGTTTGCGCTTCTTCTCGACGACAAAAAGCTTTGATCCCAGTTCCGGGAGCGAGGTATCGATCTCGACTCTGCCTCCGGCGCGTCTGCTCCATGCAAGGAAAATCTCCCCGGTTTCAGGATCGAGCTCGATGACATCCCCTTCGCAGCCGTCGAAGCCGCTCACTCTCACTGAATCGTAGCTCGCCTTTCTGTCGCGCACCGGGGGGCAGCCAATATCCTTGCCCCGGGACTGGCTGCTGCCGAATCCAGTATTGCACATAAAAAAGTAGAACCTGTCGGCATCCTCGCGCAAAAGATACAACGCATCGGCGATCTCACCCCCACATCCGTCAGTTATCGAGACGCGCCTGCAGCATTCCACTGCGGCTGCCAGTCCGGGGCCGAAGCTTGGCGCAGAGGCGCAGTTTTTTGCGAATTCCGCAACCGCGTCGTTTTTTACCGCGTCAACATGTCCCGGGATGTCCCCGGCAAAGACCACTTTCCCGCCGGCATCACGGAATTCCTTCAGCAGCTTGAGCGTCGTCGAGCGAAGCGTGAGAAGCGGAGGGACCACAACAGCCCTGTACTCGGCAAGGGCAAGCTTCAAAACAGGGTTCTTGCCGCCCACCACAGACCCGTGGCGCGACATCATCTCCTCGTCGCCGTAGTCGAAGTCTATGCCTGCATCCAGAAGCGAGTCGCGAAGTTTGATGAACATGCCGTTGAAAGCCTTTTCCCGTCCGCCCTCGTCATGCCCCTTCTTGAAGAGCAGCCACATGCTCTCGTTGGCATGAAGGACCAGCAGGTCACGCACCTCGACTCCATTGGTCATAACAGCATTTATCCTTGCGAAGTAGTCCTCGACCTTGGAATAGTGCCGGCACCACGGAGACTGGTAGAAAATCCCTGCCGGATAGTCGCGCTTAGCCTGCCCCTGCATAGTGTACCACGAAAGATGCTGGCACCTCAGGTTGATCCCGAGCGCTGCCTGCCAGTCGCCGAGTGCCTTGTGCCCCTTGAAGGGGAAGTCCCAGCCTGTGCAACCATATGTCTCCGTGAGCCGCCATTTCCTGCCGAGCTGACGCGCAGCTGAAGACACCTGCTTGGCGGTGTCGTACTCGCGGTCGTACTCGGTCAGCAAGTCCATCCCCGGGGCCTGCATGTGCTCGTAGAACCTCAAGCAGCTTCCCACGCATGAAACTTGACTTCCCAAAGTCGGCTCGGCAAGTACGTGCCCTGTGTGCATCATGTTGTTTTTCCCGCACCATTCGCCGATCTGCCGAGCAAATGAATCCACGAACATGGCGGTGATGCAGTCATGGTAGTGGTATCTGGCCCTCGGGAACTCGATGCCTGCGATGTCGAGGAATATCTCCGGCAGGTGCCCGAGGATATCATATCCGTGCATCCTCTTGAACTCCTGCCTGAGCTTGCGCGACCACGGGGCTGAAGTCCTCGAGTCGTCAATCCTCTGGCACACTTGCATGAAGTTCGGCTCGTCGGTGAAAATCCCAGGGACGACCTTGCCGAAATCCTCTCCGACCTCCTTTAGGTAGCGCTCGTGAGTGACCTCGATAAAACGCGCCACCGCCTCCCTGTCGAGCGTGTCGAGATACGTCTGTCCGTTGTACCAGCTCGATTCGCCTTGCAATGACACGTGAAAGTGCAGCAGTGTCTCGCCGGGTAACAGCCTTGTGTCGTTGCCTTCGAGCTCCCTGAGTTTAGTTGCTTTTCCGGAATCATCCAGCAGTGCGGCGAAAAGCGCGAGGGTACCTTCCTTCTTTTCGAACCCCTTCCCGTTGGGTAGCTCCTCCATCACCAAGATCCTCGCACGGTAAGTCTTGTCACAGGTCACCAGACCGCCGGCGGCGCCGGAAGGCCACCTGTCCTCGTCATAGAGCCAGGCATTCATCCCCAACTTCCTGGCCTCGTCTATGCATGCCCTCACGCAGTCGAACCATTCGTCGGAAAGATATGCTGTATCAAGACCCACCCTGGAGTGCATGAAGAACCCGCCGAGACCCATCTTCTTCATGAGCCTGATCTGTCGGCGAAGCTCCCCGGTCTCGAGCTTCCCGTTCCATGCCCAGAAGGGCGCTCCGCGAAATTCGCAACTTGCTTCCCTGAAACTTTCAAGCCACTTCTCTTTGCCACTGTTCATCTCGTGCTCCTGGAGTTAGATTTCTCAGCATGCTTCCTTCCTTACCGTGCCATCTGCCGGTCCGCAGACAAAACACTCACATGGCGACAATCTACTTCAAAACTTTTGCCGCAACCTTGATTTTATTTTCAAAAAACAGCATTATATTCCCAAATGCAGACAGCAAGCTCGATATATTTTGGCGGTGACGACCCTCTGGCCCTCGTCAGGATGCGCGAGCAGAACGAGACATCACTGCACGAGCATGAGTTCCATGAGCTTGTCGTCGTGTTTGCTGGTCGGGGTGTACACTTTACCGATGACGAGGACTATGATATCTGCTCGGGAGATGTCTTCCTTGTGCTCCCTGGCATCTCGCACGGGTACCGGGACACGATGAACCTGGATATCGAGAACATCCTCTACCTCCCTGGCAGGATAGGTATGCCTCTCTCTGACCTGAGGGACATCCCAGGTTATCAGGCCTTCTTCGAGTTCGAACCGAAGATGAGGCGCAGCCAGTCCTTCAGGGGGAAGCTGAACCTCGATCCCGCATCTTTGCGTAAGGTAGCCATGCTCGTCTCGGAGATCACACGGGAGCTGAACTCAAACATGCCCGGGAAAAACTTCGCATCAATCGCATACTTCATGCAGATCGTTTCAATCATAGCACGAAAATACAGCAATATCGAGAGCGACGAGGGCAAGGCCATGCTGGGGATCGCCGACCTTATATCCCACATCGAGAAGAACCATACAGGGAAAATCACCCTTCCTGCGCTTGCGAAGTTCGCCGGCATGTCCAAGAGCTCTCTGTACAGGAACTTTCTCGCCGCCTTGGGCATCCCTCCGGTGCAATATCTCATCAGGACACGGATGGAGAAGGCGGCGGAGGTCCTCAGGAACTCCAGGGCCAACGTCACGGAGGCCGCATTCGCCTCCGGATTCAATGACAGCAATTATTTCGTCAGGCAGTTCCGCAGGCACTTCGGCATCACCCCGGGCAAATACAGACAGCTGCATCAGTCCGGCAAACACCGATAGGCGGAGTTCTGCAGATTGACACTCCGGTAAAAAATCACAACCCCTTTATCCTGCTGAAGACAGGCTTGCCGTCAACGATCGTCGCACAAACCCTGCCGCGGGTGTCCCAGCCGTGGAAGGGGGTATTCCGGGACTTTGATCGGAATTTTGATTTGTCGACGGTCATTTTTTCGTCGGGGTTGAATATTGTTATGTCGGCGTTTGCGCCGATATCGAGCGTGCCGGCATTGATGCCCAGCACCTCTGCCGGGCCGACGGTGAACTTGGATACAAGCTCCGGCAAGGATAGGAGCTTCTTATGGTACAGACATGTGAGGCACACAGTCAGGGCAGTTTCGAGACCAATGACCCCGTTGGGCGCGTAGTCAAACTCGACGAGCTTCTCGGTCTCGGTGTGTGGAGCGTGGTCGCTGGCTATGCATGTTATCGTCCCGTCGGCCAGACCTTCAACCAAGGCCTCGATATGGTTTGACGATCGTATCGGGGGCGACACTTTGTAGTTCGTGTCGAAAGACTTTATCACCTCGTCTGTGATTGCCAGATGGTGGGGCGTGACTTCCGCCGACACTGGCACCCCGCGCTTCCTCGCCTCCCTGACCATCCTCACACTCCCCCGTGTGCTGATGTGCTGTATATGTATCTTCCATCCGACTATCTCGGAGAGTATTATGTCCCGTGCCACCATCAGCTCCTCCGCCGCCGCAGGTATGCCCCTCAGCCCGAGGAGCACCGACCACTTGCCCTCGTGCATCACTCCGTCGCTCGCGAGATTCGCATCCTCGCAATGGTCCAGTATCGGCAGGGAGAAAGTCTTGGCGTACTCGACTATGTGCCGCATGACCTCATGGTTCTGGACACAGCTGCCGTCGTCCGTCAGAGCTGCCACCCCGCACTTCTTCAGGCTCCCTATGCTGGACATGCTCTCTCCCTTCTGGCCGACTGTCATGGCAGCGGCCACAAGAACTTTCACAACCCCCTCTTCAGCAGCATGCCGCCGGACATACTCGATCGTGCCGGGGTTGTCGGTCACAGGGCTCGTGTTGGGCATCGCGAGCACCGTCGTGAATCCTCCGGCCGCCGCCGCTTGAGTACCCGTCCTTATCGTCTCTTTGTCGGTCCTGCCTGGCTGGCGAAGATGCACGTGCATGTCTATCAATCCCGGCGAGACGACCAATCCCCCCACATCGACCACTCTGGGATCCCTCAATTGCGAAGGCTTGACTATCTTGCCGCCGGAGACAGCGACATCGCCCTTGCGGTCCTTCCCGTTCGCAGGATCAACAACCCTGCCGTTGCTGAACAGTATATCGCCCTCTCCGCCTTTCATAGTATCCCCTTTCTTTTGCACATGAAAATTCCACCGGATCCACCCTATGCCAACAGCCCTATATTACATCCTGCAGGTCGAAAACGCAACACTCTTTTGATTTTATTCAGCCCGGAGCCAATTTCAAAACTCCCCGTGGCCGCACGGCATGCCATTTTGTATGCGAGGCCACGCCAATGCAGGAGCAGGCATACCTCCCTGGTCTGTCCCGACCGCTCAGGCGTGGCATTCGCGCCGAAAAAACTTGCCGCCCAAAGGGTTAAGGCGGAAACATGGTATGCGCCACGGCGAAATGGCGGGCACAGACAGCTTAAGGTATGCACCAGCAATTTCGCCGCACCGTCTGCCGCACCTGCGCTCCCAACGCGGTTCACGCGGAGTTTTGAAACTGGCTCCAAAAAAAAAATAGCGGTTTTTTCTCAAAACAGTGTCCTTTTGACTTGTCAAAAATGCCCCGTGCACTACATTATCCTCTTCGTTCGCGGCGGACGCTCACAGGCTGCTCGTCACGCGCGGGAAATTCATGTTCACACTTAGTCCAACTTTCAGGGAAAAATATGAGCGAAATGGAAAAGAACGACATCCCCGTGAATATCGAGGACATCATGCACACGGCATATCTGCAGTACTCACTCAGCGTGAATGTCGGCCGTGCGATTCCGGATGTCAGGGACGGGCTCAAGCCGGGAAACCGCAGAATTCTGTATGCCATGCACAACCTCGGGCTGACAAAGGGGCATGCCTATACCAAGAGCGCCAAGGTCGTTGGCGAGGTCATCGGCAACTATCATCCCCACGGCGACTCTTCGGTCTACGACACTCTCGTCAGGATGGCCCAGGACTTTGCGATGAGAGCTCCTCTGATAGACGGCCAGGGGAACTTCGGCAGCATTGACGGCGATCCGGCGGCGGCCTACCGATATACCGAGTGCAGGATGGAACGCCTCGCCGAGGAATTGCTCGCGGATATCGCAAAGAACACCGTGGACATGACCCCGACATTCGACGAGTCCACCCTCGAGCCGCTTGTGCTCCCTGCACGCTTCCCCAACCTGCTTGTCAACGGCACGACAGGCATCGGCGTGGGGATGGCCACCAATATCCCCCCGCACAATCTCGGGGAGGTCATCGATGCCACCGTTTGCCTTATGGACAACCCTGCTGCCAGCGTTACAGATCTGATGCAGCATCTCCCTGGCCCGGACTTCCCCACTGGAGCCGTGATCTGTGGGATCACCGAGATCAAAAGGATGTACGAGACCGGCAGAGGTGTCATCAAGATCAGGGCCAAGGCCGATATCATCGAGAAGGACGGCAAGGAACAGATCATCGTCACCGAAATACCCTACGCCGTGAACAAGGAGAATCTGGTGAAACGGATCGCCGAGCTGGTCAACGAGAAGAAGATCACCGGGATATCCGCTCTCAGGGACGAGACCAGCAGACGTGCCGGCATCAGGATCGTGGTCGAGATCAAACGCAATGCCATGGCTAGCGTGGTGCTCAACCAGCTCTACGCCCATACCTCCCTGGAGAACTCTTTCGGCTGCACTCTTCTGGTCGTTGACCGCAACAGGCCCAGGGTGATGAATCTTGTACAGCTTTTGCAGTCCTATATTGACCACCGGCTGGAGGTGATAACCCGTCGTGCGAGGTTCGAGCTGGAGAAGGCCGAGGCCCGTGCGCACATCCTCGAGGGCCTGCTCGTGGCCGTCACGAACATTGACGAGGTAGTCAAGATCATCCGTTCGAGCAGAAACAGGGAGGAGTCCGCAGAAAAACTTGTCCAGCGTTTCAAGTTGTCGAAGCTGCAGGTGGCGGCCATACTCGAGATGCGCCTGCACCAGCTCACAGGGCTTGCCATCGAGGCTCTCGAGCAGGAGTACGCCGAGGTCGCGGAGAGGATAAGCTACCTCAAATCACTGCTGGCAAGCCGCGAGATGCGCCTCGGAGTCGTCAAGGAGGAGCTGCTGGAGATTCGCGAGAAATACTCCGACGAGCGGCGCACTGAACTTACGACCGACGAAAACGACCTGAACATCGCGGACCTGATCCCGAGGCACTCCTGCGTGATCACAGTCTCCAACACTGGCTACATAAAGAGAGTCCCGGCGGACATCTACCGCACGCAGCATAAGGGCGGCAAGGGAGTGATCGGCATGGAGACCAAGGACGAGGACTACGTCGAGCACTTGTTCTTCGCACAGAGCCACGACCTTATATTCTTTATCACCAACAAGGGCATCCTGCATTGGCTCAATGTCTACGAGATCCCCGAGGGCATCCGCACAGGGAAGGGCAAGGCCGTCATAAACATGATCAAGATCGCCCCGGGAGAGCAGATACGCGCAATGTTCACCGCGACCGCCGAAGCCGTCCAGAGCGACGACCATTTCCTCACGATGGCCACCCGCGGCGGGATCATCAAGAAGACCCGCCTTTCAGCCTTCAAGAACCTCCGCCGCACCGGGATAAGGGCTCTGATCATCGAGGAGGAGGACGACCTCATAGGAGCAGCGATCACCGACGGCACGATGGAGATCATACTCTCCACCGAGCTGGGCGTGGCGTGCAGGTTTTCCGAGACCGAGCTCAGGCCGATCGGGCGTGCCGCAAGGGGTGTCACCGGAATGCGATTCAAGATCAAGGACGATGTCATCGTCAGCATGGCAGTAGTGCCTTCGCTTGCAGAGATTGACAACGACGAGGAGGCCGCCGCGCAGGGAGGCCCCGAGATACTGGTCGTCAGCGACGGCGGCATGGGCAAGCGCAGCTTCGTCAGCACCTACAGGAAAACCAGACGCGGCGCCAGAGGTGTCTTGAACATGAAGCTCAAACAGGGCGAGAAGGTCGTCGCAGCACTGCTCGTGGACGACTCGAGGGAGCTGATGATCACCACCTACGGCGGCAACATCGTCAGAATCCCGGCATCCGAGATACGTACAGTCGGCC
>JAFGFR010000237.1 GCA_016930955.1 Victivallales bacterium
AGGGCATAGTTCTGGAAGACCATGGCGGCCTCCCTTTTCTCGGTGGGCAGCCGCGTGACATCCTGGCCGTTGAAGAGCACTTTCCCGGAGGATGGACCCAGCAGGCCGGCGATGATCCTGAGCAAGGTTGACTTCCCGCACCCGCTGGGACCCAGCAAAAAGAAAAACTCCCCCGCAACAACCTCAAGACTGATCGAGTCAAGCACCATCTCGCCAGAGGACTTATACGACTTCGATATCCCAGAAAGCGTCACAGTGGTCATGTTTGAAAACCTTCTCATGCCGACAACAGTATCACGAAACATTCCTAGAACCGATTATCTTTTCCATGGCTTCTCGTCAGGGCAATTTCACGTTTTCTGATTTCGCAGGCTTATTCGGTTCTGGTTTTGGCTTTCTTCTCACTGTCACTATGTTGTTGAATAGGTTGGCGTTGGGGATGAGAAACCTGTTGTCGTCAGACTTGAGGATCGTATATCTGAGGTTGATCTCGGATACTTTGCCCTCAGAGCCCGCCACGACGATCTGGTCACCGATTTTAAACGGCTGGTAGAGTATGATGAGTATCCCGGAGAGCAGGTTTGAAAGCGCATCACGCAAGGCGAACCCGAGCGCGAACCCGGAGAGGCCAAGACCTGCGATCAGAGCTGAAACGTTCACACCGAGCGTCCCGAGGGCACTGATCACTCCGATGACTAGAACTGTGGTGGCCGCCGCCGTCGCCAGAAGTTTGGATATCTCCATCTTCTGCCCGGAAAGCATGTTCCTCGAGGCAAGCGCCATGATGCTCTTGCGTATAACAAAAGAAGCCAAGAATGTGCATAACAAAATCAACAGCGACGTGGATATTCTGGGATAGAACTCCAGAAGCCTTGCCATCGCCTCTTCCACCAATACTCCTGCAATATCTAACATGCCTATGTCCTTGTACATCGTTCGTAGAGCCCATTTCAAACTACCCGTGGTCATGCGCCGCCAAAAGGGTTGGGGCGGAGTTTTAAAGTTGGCCCCGTATGCAGAAAATATATGCCGCCATCTTAGAAATGCCAGAGAAACTACCACTGAAAAGATAAAAAGAGACAATCGGTCTGGGAGAACGGCGACAAGAAGGGTGGAATACATATCCAAATCCAAATCCAAATCGTGTCTCCAAATTGATACTGTGTCTGAATGGACGGGTGGCGGATAATACCCTGTGCCGATTTCGATTTCGAGACGATTAGCAACCTCCGTTTGCCATGGCGGCGTTGTGGTGTAGATTAGGTTGTCTTGAAATTGGCTCTATGCTAACTGGAGGAAAGTGACGATGATTTACAACAAACTTGGCATGGCGGGCATGAAGGTCAGTGCGATCTCGCTTGGGTCATGGCGAACCTACGGTCAAGATGAGAGCGTGGAGACTGCCGACAAATGCATGTCGGCCGCCTACGATGCGGGGATCAACTATTTCGACGGTGCCGAAGCCTACGGCAACGGGGCGGCAGAAATGGCAATGGGAAAGGTATTCAAAAGGCATTCATGGCCTCGCGACACCTACATAGTTTCGAGCAAGGTGATACGAGTCGGGCAGCTTCCCACGCAGGGCGGGCTGTCGCGCAAGCATCTCGTCGAGGCATGCGATGCCGCACTTGAAAGGATGAACCTTGATTACCTCGACATGTTCTTTTGCCACCGCCCAGATCCGGACACGGCACTCGAGGAAATAGTGCATACCATGAACGAGCTGATACAGCGCGGCAAGATATTCTATTGGGGAACCAGCGAATTCACCCCCTCGGACCTGCAGGATATGTACACCATCGCCCAACGCGACCGCATTGTCGGCCCAACCATGGAGCAGACCAACCATAGCATGCTTCACCGGGTCCGCGTCGAGGGCGAGCTCCTGCCGCTCTTCAAGAAGTACCAGCTCGGGACAACTATCTATTCGCCTTTGGCCATCGGCCTGCTTACCGGGAAGTACAACGACGGCATCCCGAAGGGCAGTGCATATGACAAGGGCGCCGAATGGATGAAAAAGAACATCACCGCCGACAAGATAGCAAAGGTAAGGAAACTATGTGCCGTAGCCGAGGAGATCGGCATCACAATGACCCAGCTGGCCCTCGCATGGTGCCTCAGGAATCCCAATGTCAGCACTGCCATCATCGGTGCCACGTGCCCAGAGCAGGTCGCCGAGAACGCCGCCGCGACAGATTGTGTGGCACTGCTGGATGACACGGCCATGAAAAAAATCACCGATATCCTGGATGCGGAAAGCTAAGTGTAACTCTGGATATCCTTTGAGACGAGGAATGAGGCGATGATGGTCCCGAGTACGCCCGGGAGGACGGCGCTTTGACCCGCGACAAAGAGATTTCGGATTCTGAGCTGACCAAAAAGGTTGTGCTGCCCGATCAACTGCTTCACTCCGTATGCGGCACCGCAGTCGTGGCTGAGATAGTCCCTGTATGTGAGCGGCGAGGACGAGGTTATTAGTTTTGCAGTTGATGAGTATTCCGGGAAGCGAGAGAAAATTCTCGACATTATCGCTCTTGTCTTTGCCTCCTTCCATCTGATGTATGACTCAGGCCGGTCCGGGAATGACGAGTTCTTCCATTGCTCGACCTGATTCCAGAAAACCGGCTCGAACGCGGTCAGGATATTGCTGTCTCCACTGCGTGAATGTACCAGCGCGAGCGCGCCAGGAGCCTCCCTTCCCGGCAGTGAAAGGGCGTTTATGTCAGCTTCGGGGTAGAAGGAGTAGATGGATCGGGCGATGCTTGTGACAGGCTTGGGGCCGATATCCATGAAGACCGTGAAGAACCCGGGAGTGTCCTCGAATTGTTCGCAGCGGCTGAAGAATGCCGGCGGGAAAGCTTCCCGGGGAAGTATTGACAGCGTCTGACCGCAGGGGCAGGTGAAGACGCAGTTTCCCGGGATTATCTCCCTTCCAGACTTGAGGATTAGCCTTCCAGCTCGGCGGCCGCAGATGTCGGCGATCCCGACGATCTCCTCGGAGGTGGCTATCTCGACATCCATCGAGCCGAGCTTGGACAGCATGGCGTTTACAAGGGATGAACCTCCGCCGGAGAGCATGGACACGCTCTCATAAAAACCCTGGCAGAGCCTGGCATGGTTTGCCAATGATATTTCAGACGGCGCGGTGCCGTGGCACATGACAAAGGCCTTGAGCGTCTCCTTTAGCAACGTGTCGCCTGTTAAACCTTCAAGGTAGTCCTGAAGAGTGACCATGTCCTCCTCGATAGTCGGCGGTAGGATGTGCATGGTCTCAATCTTCAAGGACGGTGTGTTGTCGCAGACATGCCTGACGGTGTCGAAGTACCTTTCAATCGCGGCCCCCTCCGAGGGGAACTGTTCCCTGAGCCTGCCGATGATCTCAGGCATCCCATAGGGAAACTCGATCTCACGGCCCTCGGAAGTAAAATTGAATACGTTCGCAGATCCAGGGTCAAGGAATACAGGAGATATCATCTCCCTCAGGCCTAAAAGGCGCAGAAGCGAGTCGAAAATCCCTCCATCCTGCAAAGCTCCGGCAAAGTGGAATCCGGCATCCAGCCCGTATCCGTCATACTCAAAGCCCCCAAGCGCGCCGCCGACCCGTGGGGACTTCTCGATAACCAGAATCCTTTTCCCGCGACCAGCCAGCAACAAGGCCACGGTCAGCCCTCCGGCTCCCGCGCCGACAACCACAATGTCGTACTTCTCCGCCATATGTCAATATATCGAGTAGTGAGCCAATTTCAAAACTCCCCGTGGCCGCGTGGCTTGCCATTTTGGATGCAAGGCCACGCCGATGCGGAAGTGGGCATACCTGCCAAGTCTGTCCCGACCGCAACGGCGTGGCATTAGCGCCAAAAGAGGCTGCCGCCCAAAGGGTTGGGGCGTAGGCACGACATTCGCCACGGCGAAATGGCGGGCACAGACAGTTGACGGTATGCACCAGCCATTTCGTCGCACCGTCTGCCGCACCTGCGCTCCCAACGCGGTTCACGCGGAGTTTTGAAACTGGC
>JAFGFR010000238.1 GCA_016930955.1 Victivallales bacterium
CATGCTTGCCTGTGCCCTCCTCGAGCTTGCGGATTTCGCGGGTGGCCTCGTAGCCGTCCATCTCCGGCATCTCGCAGTCCATGAAGACCAGGTTGTATGTGCCTGACTGGAACATCTCGACGGCCTCGCGGCCGTTGTCGGCCGTCTGCACCTCGCCGCCAAGACGCGTCAGGAATGCCACTGCAAGACTTTGGTTGATGGTGTCGTCCTCTGCCACCAGCACTTTTATCCCGCTGTACTTCTTCGGTTTCTTGACTGGCGACTCGGCCACCTTGACTTTGGCATCGGCTATGGCCTCCAGAACATCCTCCGGTGTCTCCGCCAAAGGCACGACAACTGTGAACTCCGTCCCCTCGCCCTTGCCGCTCTTAAGCTCGATGGTCCCTCCCATCGAATCAATGATTTTTTTGCATACGGCCAGCTCGAGCCTGATCTTGCGTGCCCGGGGCTTTTCCGCGATCTGCTCGTCGGAAAAGTCGAAAATCCTCTCCTGGTCCTCGGGAGATATGCCTGAGCCAGTATCAGCAACAGTGAAGGACAGCAGCACGCGATCATCCTTTTTACCGCCAGTGTCCACCACGAGACTCACGGAGCCCTTCTGCGTGAACCGCAAACCGTTCTCGACGAGCTTGGCGAGCACTTGTTGGAGCTTGAGGACATCCCCGTTCAGCAGCCCTGGAGTGCCGGCCTTGAACTCGTATTGCAGGTTCACTCCTTTCGATGAAGCCTCGCCGGCGAAAACCTTTATGACATCCCGGCAGGCCCTGAACAAGTCGAAGGGTTTCTCATCGATCTTGAACTCGTCTAGCTCAACACTCGAGAACCGGGTTATCTCCCCAATCCAACCGTTAAGGCATTCCCCGGCCTCCAGCGCGGATTTAACATAGCCCGACTGCAAAGGATCAAGATCCGTGTCCTTCAGAAGCCTCAACATGCCCAGTATGCTGTTCAGAGGTATCCGCAGCTCGTGGCTCAACGAGGCGATGAAGCTGCCCTTGGCCAGATTGCCTATCTCCGAATCTATCGCAGCCTGCCTAAAGAGCTCAAGCCGACTCGTTGCCGAATTATCATTTCTCATCTTTCATTCCCTTCACTTTATTATTCCAGGGAAACCCCAGTTATTTGAGCCGGTCTTGAAACTCCGCGTGAACCGCGCGGCCACGGGTAGTTTTGAAATTGGCTCTTATTTCACATCCAATACAACTTGCCTCTTGTATATCTGCAGCATCCCGTGCTGCCTCACCTCATAGATCACTAGTGCGCTTATCTGATCCCCGTACAGCCTGCCCTTGAAAGCGCGGCTTATATCACTGAACTCGTAGATCGGGATATCCTCGATCTTCACGATCACATCTCCACGTCTGAGTGTTTTGGAGTTCTTGCCTGCATCTTCGACGATAAGCCCCCCGTGGAAGGGATAGCCCAGTGTCCTGGCGAGTTTCGGGGTCAGCTCGCGCAGCCGCAGCCCCAGACGCTGCTCCGCCAAAGCCCTGCCGTCAAGCAGCTCCAAAACCTTGACCTCGAGCTCTGCCTTTTCTTTCCCCTTGATGTCCAGCTTAACCATGTCCCCCGCCGAAAGATGCCACAAAGAATTGCTGAGGCCCAGCAGGGTATGGGGCTTGCTTCCGTCGATGGAGACTATCTCGTCACCAGGTCGCAGGCCTGCCTGCCATGCCGGGCTTTCAGGCATGACCTCCCTTAGCAAGAACACCTTTTCCCCGTCCTCGACTTTTTCGTCAGGGATAATCCCCAGCGACACTTCGGAAAATCTCTCTGGTATCAACCAGCCCGCGAGAACCGCCTCGACCCTCCTCAAGGGTATCGCGAAACCTATACCCTCGGCATCCTTGTGTATGGCAGTGTTGAGGCCTATCATATCGGCATTGATGTTCACCAGCGGCCCGCCGCTGTTGCCGGGGTTTATCGGCGCGTCTGTCTGGATGATGTCGTTGAAAAGGACTTTCCCCCCGTATATCATCGAGCGGCCCATGGCACTCAGGATCCCTGTGCTTATGCTGCTGCCCAGGCCGTAGGGGTTGCCTATCGCTATCACCGTCTCGCCAAGCATAAGATCGTCTGTCGGGCAAACCGATATGGGCTCGAGCAAGGGGTCGCCATGATAGTCGTCCAGCTTGAGCAATGCCAGGTCGTTCACATCGTCTGCGGCAATCTCCTTGGCGGTAAATTGCCTCCCGTCATAGGTTGTCACAATGATCCTTGTCGCCTTGCGTACGACATGTGCGTTGGTGACGATCAGGCCCTGTTTGTTTATTATCGCCCCGCTGCCCAGGGATGTCTCTGTGCGCCCCCTTCCCCGCTGTCCGCTGTAGAAATCACGGAACATCAGATCGAATGGATTGCCGGCACCCCACGAGGATTCGTAGTGGTTGATTATCCTTTCGGTGCCGATATTTACGACCGAGGGCAATGCTTTCTCAACCGCCCTGACAACAGGGGTGCGCCTCGAGCTCTCCCCGGCATAGCCCGGAGTCGAGGCGAAGCACAGCAAGAGCATCAAGATTGTGGAGCGGATTTCAGGACTCCGCGTGAACTGCGTTTGGAGCGCATGCGAAATGGCAAGCCGCGCCCGTCTGCGTGCTCCGCACAGGCAGGCGGCCACGAGTGGCTTTGAAAATGGCTCTGTATGAAAAAAAACTCTCTTCACACTTGAATTTCTCCGTTCCGAAGACAGATTCATCCCCGGGTCGACCCACTTATATCTGTTCAGACTAGAATACCGCGAGCGTCTGGACGCCCCGACAGCAAGACTTAAGGATACACGCATGATGCAGAAAAAACAAGCCCAAAAAGGGAAAAAATGCCCCGAAGTGCGGCTTCAGCTAAGCTGGGCGCGGCTTGCGCCGAACTCCGTATGCGAAACGGTGTCTGGGGATAATTTTGCCGTTATCTCCCCGGGAGTCTGGAATCTGGAGGCCGGGCCAGACTTCACCAATGCCAAAATCGCAGACGGCGACTCTGTTTCCACGGGCGATGTCGAGGTACACAACAACGCCACCGACTGGGTCATGCACGGGCATCATCTCGACCCTAGATACGACAATGTCATCCTGCATGTCGTAGCGAACGACAACTCGTGCGGAGCTTCCTCGGATATCCGCCGGAAACTCCCGCATGTCCCGGTAATGTTGTTGCAGCATGCCCCGGGAGGCGGCAGGACACCGGCAAAGGCAGACATGTTCCCCAAAGGCCGCTGCGAGGCGTTATTCGCAAGACTTCCAAACGACAGGCTCCTCAAGCTTTTCCGGCATGCAGGGTTGAAACGGTTCGATCTGAAGACCGAGGCCGTACTCGAGGAGATGCGTTCCACAGGTGTGGATTCGGCATTCCTCAAGTCACTCTTCGATGCCTGCGGATACCGGCAGAACAGAAAACAGTTCCTCGAGCTTTTCGCAAGATTCTCGGGGCATGCCTGCCAAAGCCCGGAAGACTGCGAGACCGTTCTTTGGGGAGAATCCGGCCTGCTGCCAGACCCCGCCACGGCCCACCTCGAACCACAAATGGCAGATTTCGTGTCGAAACTCTGGGATAAATGGTGGAAAGCCAGGACAACTGCCAGGCCGCCGATACTCTGGTCCAAATCCTCCGTCAGGCCGGTGAATTCACCCGAAAGACGCCTCGCCGCCATCGCCATGCTGATAAAGAACCTACACCCCAGCCCGATGATGGCGTTTGCGAACCTCGCAAAACAAATACCCGATGAGAACCTTTTCCTCAAAAGGGTGTCGAAGGTGCTGCAGTGCAGTCATCCCTTGTGGGACGGGTATTACGCGTTCACGATCAAGGCTCCGAGGGCTTCGCGCGTGCTCGGGCAGTCGAGGATACATGATATTGTACTCAACTGCGTCCTCCCCGCACTCAAAGCATACTCCATCATGACCGAGGACAACAAAACCGGCAAGTTCATCTCCCGTGCCGTCTGTAGTCTCCCGAAAACCCAGCCCAACACGATCATCCGAAATGCATCCTTCAAATGGTTCAGCCCTCCCTCGAGGCAGCATGACATCCTTTCCGACGCAATTGCTCAGCAGGGAGCCATACACGTCTACAAGAATTTCTGCCTGGAGACATGCTCGGAATGCTCCGTATGCCCTCTGGGCGAGCTGCTGGAGACAAAATGACACGCCCATGACGGATAAAAAACGTTCGACGCCTCGACTTCATGATCCCCACGCGGCCTTCCGCGTGCCAGGGTTCAGCAGGCTTTTCATCGGCAGCGCGCTGATGCATATCGGCTGCGCTGCCCAAAGCGTGGCCATCGGGTGGGAGATATATCTTCGCACGGATTCGGCGATGATGCTC
>JAFGFR010000239.1 GCA_016930955.1 Victivallales bacterium
ACCTCGATGAAGGTGACGAAGAAGTCGTTGCGCCCGTCGTTGAGCTGCTGGATGAAGGCATGCGCGTCGGTGCCTCCCTTGTTGCCGAAGACGTTGAGGCCCTGGTGGACCGTGTTGCCCTCCCTGTCGAGCTCCTTGCCGATGCTTTCCATCACAAGTTGCTGGAGGTATCTCGATAGCAGCAGCAGCCGGTCGGAATAGGGCACGATGATCATATTGCTGTCGCCCCTGCCGTCACCGGCAAGGTACCATGAGGCGGCGAGTTGGTAGGCTGGATTTTGCGCCGTGTCGGGCTCCCGTGTCAGCTCGTCCATGTGGCATGCACCTGCCAGTAGGCTGGTGAAGTCTATCCCTGCCAGAGCCGCCGGGAGGTGCCCGACAACACTTGTCTCGCTGGTCCTGCCGCCGATGGACTCGGCCATCGGGAAGACCTTGAGCCAGTTTGCCGTCCTGGCGTACTTGTCGAGCTGGCTGTCCTTCATCGTGACTGCGCAGGCATGTGCTGAGAAGCTGAGCCCCGCCTTGGCGAAGGAGGCCTCGAAGGCAGTAAGATTGTTTTTTGTCTCCTGTGTCCCGCCGGACTTGGATATGCTGACCACAAGTGTCTTGTCAAGCTCGACGCATTCGAGGATGTCAGCCACGCCCGCCGTGTCGGTGTTGTCGGTGAAATAAATCTTGAGGAACCCGTTGCGTTTGCTGTCCGAAAGCTCGTTCCAATATGGACCATTGATCGCAAACTGCAGCAGTTGCGGGCCCAGCGCCGACCCGCCGATGCCATTGATCACCGCGTGCTCGAACTTCTTGCCCGAGCTACCCTTGATGCACGAGGACCTGAGTGCCTCGGCGAATGCGTTGACCTCCTTGAACTCCGCCGCCCCGACATAGGCCTTCCTGTCGGTGAAATGAGTCACCTTGCGGTTCTCGTCGGGGTTCTTTATCTCCCCGTTCTCGATCTTGAGCATCTCCTGATGTGCCGCTGTGAGCCTGGGCTCCATCTCGAACAGGCGCGATGTGTCAAGGCGCATGCCTGCGACATCGAGCCAGAACCCACTGGCGCCGTCTTCGAACTTCGCTGATTTGTGGCTTGTCATGATTCCTCCGTCGTAAGAGCCAATTGCAAAACACTCCGGTCATAATCAGCAGGGGGAATAAAACCCAAAAGCTCAACGCAGGTCGCCGCGAGAGAGCTGATCCCCAGCCCTTCTTTCAGTTCCGGCGCATATTCCCCATTAAATTCCGGATCATAGATTATGCAAGGGACAGGATTTAGCGAGTGGCTTGTCTTCCTCCTTTTGTTTCCATTTTCGTCGAGCAGTATCTCGCCGGTCTTCTTGTCGTGCTCGTACATGTCGTCGGAGTTTCCGTGGTCGGCACTAACAACGAGCACTCCACCAACAGCAGCCACCGCCTTGACCACCCTGCCGATTTGAATGTCCATCGCGCCCATTGCCACGAGAACTGCATCATAGTTGCCGGTATGCCCAACCATGTCACCGTTGGGATAGTTCAGACGGATGAAGTCGTATTTCCCGGACAACACCGCCTCGCATACTTTGTCTGTTATCTCGGCGCATTTCATCCATGGCCGTTGCTCGAACGGCACGATATCCGACGGCACCTCCACATAAGTCTCCAAGGTCTTGTCGAACATTCCTGAACGGTTGCCGTTGAAGAAATATGTCACATGCCCGAACTTCTGGGTCTCGCTTATCGCCAGCTGCCTGACTCCAGATGCGCAAAAAAATTCACCTAGCGTACGCTCGATGCAAGGGGGCTCCACCAGATATCTCTTGGGGACCTTCAAATCTCCGTCGTACTCCATCATCCCGGCATAAAGCACCTCAGGCCGCCTGCCACGGTCGAAATGCGCAAAGTCATCATCCTCGAATGCCGCGCTGATCTCCAACCCCCTGTCGCCCCTGAAATTGAAAAAAATCACCGAATCCCCATCCCTGACCGGGCCCACCGGATTCTTGCCGTCGTCGGATATTACATAGGGAGGAAGATCCTGGTCTATCGCCCCAGTCTCCGCACGCAGCTTCAGTATGGCCTCCTCGGACGTGGCGAACATCCTCCCCTCTCCCTTGACATGCGTATCCCAGCCCTTCCTAACCATGTCCCAATTTGCCCCGTACCTATCCATCGTGATCACCATCCGCCCGCCGCCGGAGGCAATGCGGTAATCACAGCACCCGCCGGAATTCAAGCCGGAAAGGAACTCCTCGAAAGGCCTGACATAGTCCAGCGCAGAAGTCTCTGGCACATCCCTCCCGTCCAGCAAGGTGTGTACCCGGGCTTTCTTCACCCCCTCCTTCATGGCCTGCTCGAGCATCGCCTTCAGGTGGTTCATGTGGCTGTGGACATTGCCGTCGGAAAACAGGCCGACAAAATGCAGCGTCGTGTTGTTTGCCGTGCAATTTCCCATCAGGTCGCGCCATGCTTTTCCGCGGAACATCTCGCCCGACTCGATCGAGTGGTTGACCAGCATCGCACCTTGGGAGAAAACCCTGCCGCAACCGATCGCATTGTGCCCCACCTCGCTGTTGCCCATATCCGAGTCGTCAGGAAGTCCCACAGCCTTGCCATGAGCCTTCAGCCTGGTTTTGGGGTTTGAGGCACCAAGCGCGTCGAGGTTGGGTGTATGCGCCGCAAGAACAGCGTCCCCCTCGGTATATTTTCCATACCCAACGCCATCCATGATCATCAGCACAAGCGGCCCGCGACGCCTCTTGAACCCTGGATTCCTGACCAAGCCATCTGTCATATCTGCCTCCTGGATTGAATTCTTGAAAAAACGCTTTGAACTTTGAGAAAGCGATACTCTCGATTTTATTAAGTTTCAAACGGCAGGAAAGTACCACAGCTTGTGAATAAATCAACCTAAATGAAGCAGTTAAATCTCAAAAATGACAGGTAAAATATTTGTATATAACACGTTAGGATTATCTCGCTTTTCACCTTTTTGGTTAGAAAGAATTTTTGAGATTTAACCCTCCGGGTTGCCGCATTGCACCATGTCTCC
>JAFGFR010000240.1 GCA_016930955.1 Victivallales bacterium
GTGGTTCTTGAAATTCCCGGACCGGAAGGCCTGAAGGACAAGGCCGCCAGACAGCAAGAGAGGATCAGGAGGATCAGGGAATGAAGGGGAATCGGAATACGGACAAGATATTGTCGATACCGATACCGACCTATCACGCCATAGCCAAAGGACGACGGCGGATTCCGACCCCGACATCGATGGAAGGACGAAGGGAATGCCAACAAATCATTTCACCTGATGGCGGCCCGCCGCAGGTGAACTCAGCCGTTGGGACATAAGATCGAAGAATGCAAATCCCGACAACCGAGAGTACCGGGCGCTTATTTGCAACAACGATTTGGCAACGCAAAAACACGATTGTTCACTGGCCTGGGACAAGACGCTCCCCCTAATTTCAGATGCCTCTGAACACTTCTTGCCACGGCGTGGCCTTGGCAAATCCGGGAAGACTGGAACATGTCAACTGTCCCCAATCCTCTGTCCCCCGTCCTGGGTCAGATCGTCCAAACGCCGGCACTTGATCACGAGGAAATTTCCATTGGCCATGTCGTTTTCCCCATTGTCGGGGATATTGGCGAAATTGCTGCGTCGTATTCCTGGCACCCAAATTATTTCCCCGTCTGGAGCAGTGACTACAGGCAGCTGCCTCCTCGTGTCGCTGTCGAGGCTGCTCCCCTCGAGCAGCTTCTTGACTGTCACTGTGCCCGCGCCCTTGAAGGGCACCATCGCATCCCCTGGCTCGCGGGCTCGGATTATCAACCTGTCGGGGAAAGCATCGGCATTGAAACAAACCGTCATGTGACTTCTGTCGTCGAAGAATCCCCTCTCGATGCTGTCGACAACAAATGCCTTGAATGAATGCCCCGTGAACTCGACAGCCGGATTGGTGCGCCATTCCCACACGAGCATGTTGATTTTAATTGCGACGGTCTCCATGTCCTTGTCGAAGCAGACGAAGCCTTTTTGGACTACCAGCGCCGAGCTTCCGAATACGGGGATGCTCTTTTTTTCCGATCCAGCGGCAGATTCCGGGTGGTGTCTGGTTATTTCCGCCTCGAATCGCTCGGCAAGATTCGAGTCGGGAGTGAAGTCCCGCCCGATAAGACTGCTGAGCCAGAGCCTCAGCACCCTGAACATCAGCGCCTGAGGGATATCTGCGAACTTCGCAACCTCCACCCGTCTTCGTCCTTTTATTTTCTCCTTGAAGTACCTCTCTGCCTCGGCCTCCATAAACTCCGCATCCTTGCGCAGTGCATCAAGCGATTTGAGCAGGGCTTTGCGGCTTTCCGGGAAGTGCCTCCGGATCTCGGGGAGCACCGCGTTGCGTATGATCGCCCTTGTGCGTACAAGCTCCGCGTTGGTGCTGTCCTCCCGCCAGTCCGAGACACCATGCCCCTTGAGGAATTCCTCGATTTCAGCGCGGTAGAAGCCCAGAAGAGGACGGAGATAAGTCACGCCGTCAATCACGCGTTCAGCCCTGAGCGCTGTCAGGCCGCTGGAGTTGCTGCCCCTTAGGAGGCGCAGGAAAAGGTTCTCGATGTTGTCGTCGGCATGATGCCCTAGAGCCACGGCCTCGGTTCCCGGCTCGACTGTATTTTTCCAGAACTCGACCCTTTTCCTTCTGGCCTCGGCTTCGATATTATTGCCTCTGGGGTCCATCCCCAGCTCGAACATCCGGAAGGGTATCGAGCGGTTCTTGCAGAACTCCCTGCACCATTTGGCATCATTGCGGCTCTCCTCCCCTCGGAGGCCGTGCTCAAAATGCACGGCCTCGAACTTGAACTGGTTGAGTGATGAGTTGACGGACGCGGCCTGGAGCAGAAGCAACAGTGCAGTGGAGTCGGCGCCGCCGCTGAATCCCACGTATATCTTTTCAAACTCGTAGGAGTAGATCGAAAGGCTATTTATGCTTAGTCTGTTCATCATGTCTGCCGTTTTAGTTTGAGCTTGTCCAGGCTCTGCCAAATGCTGTCCTGTGAGTCCGCCTGTCGTTTCCCTGCACAGTTTGCTCTGCCGCTTTCTGCGGGAGGTATCTTTATCCCCTGGCAATCCTCCGAGCATAGCATCTTCATTGGCAAGGTGATCAGTATGTCCTCCCGGAGCTCAGGGGAGATGTCGATCTCGTCGGCTTCGACATTCTCGTAATAGTGGCACACCTCGATATTTTCCAGCGGCATCTCGAAATTTTCCAAACACCGGTCGCAGACGCACTCGCCGCTTGCCTCGATAATCCCGCAGACAAGCACCCCGCCGCTCACCAAAGACACATGCAGACTATACGCTATCCCACCTTTGAAGCCTGTTGCGCGCGAGTCTTCACGCAGGGTGTCCAATTCCAGTTCGCAAGGCTCCAGGACACCCTCGATATCCAGACCTTTGTTGTCGAGCTGTCTGACATTTACCTTGAGCATCTTGTCCTCAACGCCTTGACGACCGGCTCGGGCACGAATGGGGAGACATCTCCGCCAAGCGAGGCTATCTCCTTTATCATTTTCGAGCTGAGGAATGAGAATTCCGGCTTGGGCATCAAAAACAGGGTCTCGCATTTGTCGCTGAGAGTGCGGTTCATCATGGCCATCTGGAATTCGTACTCGAAGTCTGACACTGCCCTGAGCCCTCTTATTACGGCGCATGCGCGGAACTGTTTTGCGGCCTCGACAAGCAGTCCGTGGAAGACTTTCACCGTCACGGTCGGGAGGTGGCCGCAGACCTTCTCCAGCATCAGCCTCCGCTCTTCCACGGAGAACAATGCGCTCTTCTCTTCGTTCACCGCGACCGTCACTATGATCTTGTCGAACAACAGAACTGCCCGCTCGATCACGTCAAGATGCCCATTCGTCACCGGGTCGAAACTCCCGGGATATAACGCAGTCCTCATTTCGCCGCCTGTTGGTTTGTCTTAAAATTGGCACGATGCCGCCGGGACACAGCCGACGACATTACGCATAACCTCATGCTGGTACACTACAGCATTTTGCCTGCTATGCAATGCCGATTGTTGGATTTCATGTGCCGGCTCGCGGTTCACGGTTTGTGTGGAGAGGCAATTTCAAAACTCCCTGTGGCCGCGCGGGGTTTTGAAACTGGCTCTGGAGTTTTTAAATCGGCTCAATAAGCATTGCATTCTGAAGTTGCAGAAGTAGTTTTCCTTTGGCGGTATCGAGGAAGGGTTTTCTTTTGGAATTGGCTCTATGTTACTTTGGAGACGGTGATAGATGCAGAGGAAGGCTATCTACAGGCCGACGATTGAGCCGGTTGAGTTTTTGCCCTTCAGTTTGAGGTCTGTGGGTCACTACATAGTCGGTGCTTCCTACGAGGAGAACAAGACCCGCAAGAACTTCGTGCAGCTTTTCTGGTGTATCAAGGGCGAGGGGCGTTTTGTGATCGATGGGCGTGAGCATCTGCTACGTGAGGGGCAGAAATGTTTTTATTTGCCCGGGGATGTGCATGAGTTGTCGAGTGCCTGCGACGAGTGGAACTACCGCTGGCTGACGATTGACGGGCCGATGAATACTGCTTTGGTCTCTGGATTCGGATTCCGCAGGGAGCCCGCGTATGCAGGGGTATGCCCGGAGGATCTGTTCCTCAAGCTCGAGCGCGAGATTCTCGACAACACTCCCAGAGGGCGCTGCATGGCATCTGCCACGGCATATTCGATATTTGCCTCGTCCGCCGCGGGCGGTCGCAGGGATGATCCCGAGCCTTCTCTGGCCGAGCGTTGTGTCGCCACGATAAAGGATAATTTCCCCGACCCGGCATTTGATGTAAACCGCCTCTCGGAAATGCTTCAGGTAAACAGGTCCAGCCTAAGCAGAATTTTTCATGAGGAGATGCAGACAACCCTGAAAGACTATATCGTGGCATGCAGGTTGCAGAGGGCGCTCTCGGTAATCAAGGAGACTTCGCTGCCCATTGCGAGGATCGCAGCGATGTGCGGGTACGGGAATCCTGACTATTTCGCGAAGGCCATCAGGAAGGCCAGCGGGTTCACGCCGCGCGAATTCCGCAGGAGGTGAATCTCAGGACATTGCCTCGATGAAGTTTCTAATCGTCTAATGATAGAGCCAGTTTCAAAACGCCGCGTGA
>JAFGFR010000021.1 GCA_016930955.1 Victivallales bacterium
CTCGCCGAGTTTGTTGGCCACGAATGTGGCGGCGCCGAGTGATGTCCCGGCATCGTGCGCGGCGGGCTGGATGAACAAGGATCTTATCTCCGGCATCTCGAGTATCTTGCGGTTGAGCCTGACGTTCAGCGCCGTGCCGCCGGCGAAGCAGAGTTTCCCGTCGCAACGCTTCAGCACGCCCGAGAGATGCACCCTTATCATGTCTGTTACGGTATCCTCGAGTATTTTCTGGGCGGCGGCGGCGATATGGATGTATGGCTCGCCCAAAGCATCTCCCTCTCTCATCGGGCCGAAGATGTCGGTCAAGTCCTTAGATTTGGAATATTTCTTCTGCCTTCTCGAGGACAGAAGAGACCAGATGTAGTCCTCATTGAGCCGAAAGCCTCCCTTGAAGGTTGTTATCATGTCGCTGAGGTCAGCTTTGGACGGGTCCCCGTAGGGGCTCATCCCCATCACCTTGAACTCGCCGTCGTTAGGGGTGAACCCGAGGTGTCTTGTGACGATTGAGTAGAAGTATCCGAGGGAGTCGGGGACGATTATCTCCAGGATCTTAGTCAGCTCACCACCCTTTCCCTCGGCCATGAGCACGGAGGTGAACTCGCCCTTCCCATCAAAGCTCATCACTGCGGCATGCTCGAAGCCAGAAAGATGGTAGGCCGAGGACAGATGCGCCATGTGGTGCTCGACATTGTGGAAGTTAACCTTGTCTATCTTTCCGCCGAACTCCGCTATAAGGTCGCGTGCATCCTTGAAGTATGATCGGTTGATCCGGCGCGTCCTTTTTATTGTGACAAGGCCGTAGTCCGGATATCTGCGCATCCGCCATGCGAATTTCCAGCGCAACGAGTTGGCTATGTCGAAGGATCTGCAGAATGCCACCGCGTCAATGTCTTTCATCTCTAGCCCTGCGGATTCGAGGCAGTACCTTGCCGCAAGAACCGGGTTGCGGTTAGTCGAGTGCTTGATCCTGTTGAGACGCTCTTCCTCGACTGCGGCGACGATCTTGCCGTCAACAAGTAGTGCCGCCGAAGGATCGTGCGCGCGCGCAGGTGTCATGCCAAGTATCTTCATCTCGACTCCATAGTATTTATCCTCAAAATCAACAAATTATCCCTGGAAACCGCCTACAATAACGGCATAAAGGAAAAAAGCAAAGGTAAAAGAGCCCATTTCAAGACTACCCGTGGCCGCACGGAGTTTTGAAACTGGCTCTATAGCCGATTTCTAATGTCCTGCGAGGCCTCTGACGGAGGTTTTACCCCCGAGGGCGATTGCGATTCCTGAAAGTTCCGTGTCGGTGTAGGTGTCGAACTCGAGGAGGCTTTCATCAACGATCTCCGTGCGGTGGAATTGCTGCAATGTCCAGCCTGCGACACCCATGGAGTCGAGTTCCCTTCTCATCTTCGCCAGATGCTCCTTGGTGTGCAGCTTGCGGTGTACGGTTGTGCGGATATCGCAGGGAATCCCATTCGCGACTGCGAAGGATATGAGTTTGACGACTTTCTCGGCAGCACCACGTCCTTCTTCCGTGCCGGTGACATCCCCGTAAGATTCCCTTGCGGCCTTGTAGTCTATCCCCAGCATGTCAACAAGGTTCTGCCGGCACATTTCCATGGCTCTTTCAGGTCGGCTGCCGTTGGTGTCGAGCTTGACTTCGAAGCCCATCTCCTTTACTGTTCTGGCGAAATCTTCGAGACCCTTTTGCAGGCACGGCTCTCCACCGCTGATCACGACCCCGTCGAGTCGTCCGGAACGGCTGCCAAGAAATTTGAACAGCCTTCCCTCGTTAAGCGGCGGCTGTGTCTCCTGATACAGGACGAGATAGGGGTTGTGGCAGAAGGGGCACCGGAAATTGCACCCGGCGACAAACACAACACAGGAAATCCTCCCCGGGAAATCAACCAGCGAAAATTTTATCAGTCCCCTGATATCCACGATGCTACACCTTAAGAGCCTTAGAAGTCATGTTGTTCCCCACGATTATCTCTTGAGCCGGCCTTCTCCACGCAGTCAAGCTAGCACCCGGCCGGGAAAAAAGCAACCGAAACATCGCCCGTGGATGAATCAAATTGAAATTGGCTGGCTTTTTCTTTACGACGTGATATATTCCCAGCTTCATAGTCGGGGTTATGTCCCGGGCACATGAGCTAAACGTTTTTTCTTTTTTCACAGTCAACATCAGGAGAAGACTAAAGATGTCCACAAAACAGAAGAGCGCCTCTGACAGGGCTGCCGGGGCAAGCGCCTACACTGCCGATGGGATAACAGTCCTTGAGGGGCTTGAGGCCGTCAGGAAAAGACCCAGCATGTACATTGGCGACACCGGAGTGCGGGGACTTCACCATCTGGTTTACGAGGTTGTCGACAACAGCATAGACGAGGCTCTGGCTGGCTATGCCAGCAAGATTGATGTGACGATACGGGTTGACAACAGCATTGAGGTCAGGGACGATGGCAGGGGCATTCCTGTGGACATGCACAAGGAGGAGGGCAAGCCTGCTGTCGAGGTTGTCATGACGATGCTCCATGCCGGCGGCAAGTTTGACCACAACGCCTACAAGGTCTCCGGCGGGCTCCATGGTGTGGGTGTGTCCTGCGTCAACGCCCTGAGTGAGTGGCTTGAGGTAGAGGTCCATCGTGACAATGGTGTGCATCACATGAGGTTTGAGAGGGGCAACACGGTCAGTCCGCTCACAAAGATAAAATCCGCCGGGGATACGGGGACGAAAGTATCGTTCAAGCCCGACACGCAGATCTTCCAGATTTCCGAGTTCACATGGGATATTCTCGCCAACCGCCTGAGGGAACTGGCTTTCCTTAACCGTGGAGTCTCGATATCCCTCACTGATCAGAGAGGTGATCAGGAACGTTGCGAGGTTTTCTACTACGAGGGTGGCATCTCCGAGTTCGTCAGGCATCTCAACACCAACAAGCAGGTGCTTCATCCTGAAGTGATCTATCTTGAGAAGGAGAGGGACGGGGTGGGTGTCGAGCTGGCGATGCAGTACAACGACGGCTTCATAGAGAATATCTTCAGCTATGCGAACAATATCAACACCATCGAGGGCGGCACACATCTGACGGGATTCCAGACTGCGCTGACCAGGACTATAAACGCATATGCCAAGAGCAGCAATTTGTTGAAGAACGAGAAGAGCATGACTGGCTCGGACGCGAGGGAGGGGCTCACCGCCGTGATCAGTGCGAAAATCCCCGACCCTCAGTTCGAGGGGCAGACCAAGACCAAGCTCGGCAACAGCGAGGTCAGGGGGATAGTCGAGTCCATTGTGAACGACGGGTTGGGTGCCTTTCTCGAGGAGAACCCTCAGGTCGCCAAGGAGATTGTCAGCAAGGCATTGACAGCGGCAAGGGCGAGGGAGGCGGCGCGGAAGGCCCGTGAGCTTGTGCAACGCAAGGGCGCTCTCGAGGGTTTTTCACTGCCGGGCAAGCTTTCGGACTGCTCGGAAAAGGACCCGGCCAAATGCGAGCTGTATATCGTCGAGGGGGATTCTGCTGGGGGGTCGGCGAAGCAAGGCCGTGACAGCAAGTTCCAGGCAATTCTGCCGATCAGGGGCAAGCTGCTCAACGTCGAGAAGGCCAGACTCGACAAAATCTTGCAGAACAAGGAGATACAGTCACTTGTGGCCGCGATTGGCTGCGGCATTGGTCAAGACGAGTTCGACATATCCAAGGCCAGGTACCACCGGATAGTGATAATGACCGATGCGGACGTTGACGGCTCACATATACGCACTCTCATCCTCACCTTCATGTTCCGGCAGATGAAGCCTTTGATAGACAACGGTTATGTTTATATAGCCAAGCCTCCGTTGTTCAAGATCAGGCGGCGCAAGAAGGAATGCTACATAGACACCGAGGAGCAGCTTGACAAATTTCTTTCGGAGCTGGGCTGCGACGACATCAAGGTCATGCAGCTCCCCGACACGGAACTTGATCCCGAGGCATTGAAGAAGGCATTGAACGTGGTATATGAGGCTCAGCAGATGGCTCTTGGCCTGGAGAGGCAGGGTGTTCAGCCTGAGGTTTATCTGAAGCAGCGCAATTCTGAGGGCAAGTTTCCTGTGGCGCGTGTTTCGGTACGTGAGGTTGACGGGACTCGGACGGAATATTTTGCCTTTTCCGACGAGGAGGAGGCGAAGCTTATAGAAGAGGCGGAGGAAAGGCTTTCGAAGAATTCCCCGGTGTCTGAGACAATTTCGGACGAGGCCGAACCTGTTGTCACGGAAGCGGAGGTGAACGGACCCGTCGAGGGGAAAAAACTCCACTCCGCAATAGACATCACGACCATTCTCGAGGCCAAGTCCTGCGAGGAGCTTGCCGTTAAACTTTCAGCTTTGTCGCTGGATATAGGCAGCCTTTACAACGGCAACGAGCCGATTTTCCAGATTGCCAGCGAAGACGGTCAGAATTTGCTGACCGCTAACTCTCTGGTGGATCTCTCAGAGATCGTGAAGAAATCCGGCAGGCAGGGAGTGCAGATACAGCGCTACAAGGGTCTTGGCGAGATGAATGCCGAGCAGCTCTGGGAGACCACGATGGAGCCTAACGGGAGGAAGATGCTGAAGGTGACCATGGAGGACGTGGTCGAGGCGGAAAGGATATTTACTCTCCTCATGGGCGATGAAGTTGACCCCAGACGCGACTATATAGAAAGATATGCGGCTACAGCGAAAGACCTGGACATCTGATCCGAGGCAAAAAAGAGGAATGTGCCATGTTCGACCAAAGCTTGTCCAAGCTGCTGGATTTGCGCCCGCTTTCCTTCGATGAGGCCCGAGGGGCCATGGATGAGGTCATGGAAGGCAAGGTCTCCGAGATAAAGATTTCCTCTTGGCTTACAGCCCTTAGGCTGAAGGGCGAGACCCCTGATGAGATCGGGGGGTGCGCAGCATCCATGAATGCCCACGCCACCATGATCAGGTGTTTGCGTGGCGAGCCTGTGGACATTGTTGGCACTGGCGGGGACGGCGCTAAGACCTTCAATGTTTCCACTGCTGCAGCCTTCGTGGCCGCCGGCGCAGGGATAACAGTGGCCAAACACGGCAACCGCTCTGTATCAAGCAAATCTGGTGCTGCCGACGTTCTCACCGAACACGGTATAGATATTTCAATATCGCCGGCGATAATGGAGAAGTGTCTCAATGATATCGGTATTTCTTTCCTTTTCGCGCCGGTGCTGCATCCGGCGATGAAGTACGTGATGCCGGTGCGGAAAGAGTTGGCCACGAGGACGATATTCAATATTCTCGGCCCTCTCTGCAACCCGGCGAAAACTCCCAAAATGCTTATCGGCGTATACGACAAAAAGCTGGTGCGGATATTTGCCGAGGCTCTTCTGAAGCTTGGCAAGAAACATGTTTTTGTCGTGCACGGTTCGGACGGCCTGGACGAGATATCGAACACAGGTGCGACGACGATCTGCGAGGTACGCGACGGCAGCATCCGTGAGTTTGAATTCCACCCCTCGGAGGCGGGGATAAAGATCGCCACCCCAGACCAGATACTCGGCGGGACACCCGGGGAAAACGCAGCCACCATCCGCCAGATACTCCACGGGGAGCTGAGGGGACCCAAGAGGGACATCGTCGTTTTGAACGCCGCAGCGGCGGCGATTGTCGCGGGATTGACCTCCGACTGGAAGGAGGCCACGCATATTGCGGACACCTCTATAGACTCTGGGAATGCCGCCGGAAAGCTTGAGTCTCTGATAAGATGTTCGCGCTGCACCGAATGATCCCGGGAGGTGTTGCTGATCCTATCTGAACCGTAATGGTTCATGCTGCGGAGGGATGAGCCGTCGGCCACGGTCTTTTCGTCCCTCCAACATGGAGTCTCTGTTGCCAGGAAGAATAAAGCATTATCTGAGGCAGTTCAAGAAACCGCCGGCATGGATTTTCCTCCCGGCGGTTCTCCTGGTCCGTTTCATGAGGCTGTTCATGAGGCTAGATATACACGACCCGAACAACTGCATGGACGTGAAGACCTATCCCTACATCACGGTGACATGGCACAACAGGTTGCTTTTTTTCCCGACTTTGTTCCCGCGCTGGGCAAGGGAGAAATCTGCGGCTATGATAAGTGCCTCACGTGACGGACAATATCTGGCCAGCATTGTTGGTTATTTTGGGATTCGCACGGTGAGGGGCTCGACATCAAGGAAGGGTGCTGCAGCTTTGAGGGAATCCATCGCGATGCTCAAGGAGGGGACCAATGTTTGCATTACGCCCGACGGTCCCCGCGGTCCGCGTTATGTGATGAGCAAGGGGCCGGTGATACTTGCCTCGATGACAGGCATCCCGGTTGTCCCCTTGGGTATTAATTATTCGTCTTTCTGGGAGCTGAAGAGCTGGGACCGTTTCCAGATTCCTAGGCCATGGTCGAGGATTAAGATGGTCATCGGCGACCCCCTGAGAATCCCGCCAAATATCACGGATGAGGAATTGGAGGGATGGCGCTTATTGCTCGAGGAGCGGTTAAACTCCGCGAGCCGGGTCGGCGAATGATAAGGATTCCGCAGGATTTTCGGCCGCCTGTGTCTTAACGTTTTAGTCTCCCGAAGACGCCAGAAACCCAAAGCACCAGGCTTGTTATTCTATGATGATTCCGGGATAGTCGTCGTCGGGGGTTGCCGCGTCCCTTCCCGGAGGGCTGCCGGACTCCGCCTCCGAGGAAGCCTCGGAAAGCTTCGGTATCTTGAGGGTTTGTCCTATCGAAAGTCGGGACTCCGACTTGAGAACGTCAGTGTTGGCCTCGTAAATGAACTTGTAATGTGCCGATGTCCCGTAGAAATCCCTGGATATCTTCTGGAGGCTGTCGCCGTGCTTGACGGTATAGAGTTCCTGTATCCCGTCGGGAACGACCTCCGTCTTCGGTGCTGGGCGGGCCGAGGCATCAGCTTTCACCTGCTTAAGCAACTGCGCATTCTGATCCTTGATCCTCAATGCGTACTCCACAAGCCTCCTCTTATCGTCCTCCAGCTTGCTGACATACTCGAGCGAGATGAAATCCTCTGGATATCTTTTCTGCGTCTTGAGCGCGAAATCCTTTTCCGCGGCTGTGATCCAAGCCTCGATCGCCTCTCTGTCCGTGGAGTCCGGCATGTACACAAGATACCTCCGGTAATGGTAGGCCGCCAAAAATGGGTCGTCCAGATGGTTTCGGTAAAGCCCCGCAAGCTTCTCGTGCGTCAACGGCGACTGCCTGTTGAAGTCAAGATACTTCTGGTAGGCTGCCTCGGCTCCCGGGTAGTCACGGTCCTTGAACAAATTCTCGGCCTTGATAAACAAGGGGTGTGCCTTCTCACTCGGCGGCGAGCAGGATACCGAAAGAAACAAGACCGTCAGAAAAAACATCACCCCGCCATGCGAATAAACTCTCGTTCCCATTTCCAGTCATCTCCGGTAAAGAGCCCTAAAAAATTCTCCAAGCCATATTATAGCCCCGGGAATCATTTTGTGCAATAGGGGCTTTATTTTATGCCACTCGGGAAGTATATTCCCCTGCCGGCGACTTGAATTAGGCATTCGACGCGGACACACTAGGTTGGGGATGAAGAAATTGGCTCGATGAGATATCATTAATTGATGAGACGCGATAAAATACATAAGGCGAGAGCCAACAGGCATTCGAATTTTACCAGCCCGGTGAGGATATTGGGCGAGGAGCACCTGCTGAATGCATTGCCCGCCATGGGTAATCCTTTGTTGCTGCTGCTTGACGGAATACAGGATCCACATAATCTCGGGGCTTGCCTGAGGTCAGCGGATGCCGCCGGGGTGGATGCGGTCATCGTGCCGAAGGACAGGGCTGTGTCCCTTACAGAGACGGTGAGGAAGATCGCCTGCGGCGCCGCCGAAAGCGTGATGTTCGTGCAGGTCACCAATCTCGCGGACATGATGCTGAAGCTGAAGGATCGCGGCATCTGGCTTACCGGGACATCAGACAAGGCTGAAAAAAGTATATATGAGACAAGCTTCAGCGGTCCTTCCGGCATAGTTGTCGGGGCGGAGGGCAGCGGTATAAGGCGGCTGACTGCCGACCGCTGCGACTATCTGGCATCAATCCCGATGATGGGGAAGGTCTCGTGCCTGAACGCCTCGGTCGCTACCGGGGTGGTGCTTTTCGAGGCACTCCGGCAGCGCATTGCTAATAGTCTCATATCTGAATAGCCTGTTGGCTCAGGAGATTATTGAGAACATGATGGGGCGATCAAACCGAAACCAAAATCGAAATCGAAATCGGGTCTCCAAATCGATACTGCGTCCGAATGGATAGGTGATTGAAAAATGCTGATTCCGATTTCGATCACGACTACATAGAACCACGGCACACCACGGCCATTGCTTTATTTAGGGAGCCAATTTGCAAAACTACCCGTGGCCGCGCGGCTTGCCATTTTGGATGTGAAACCACGCTGATGCGGAAGCGGGCATACCTGTATGGTCTGTCCCGACCGCTTCGGGTATGCACCAGCCATTTCGCCGCACAGTCTGCCGCGCCTGCGCTCCCAACGCAGTTCACGCGGAGTTTTGAAACTGGCTCTGGGATGACGGGATGCAATTGGCCCGATGGTTTGACAATATGCGAAGGGAATGTAGATTATGCAGGTTTTTCCGGAGGATTTTTTATGGGAACGTCTTTCAGCTACAGTCGTATTCTGCTCAAGATAAGCGGTGAGGCGTTGAAGGGTAATCTCGAGACCGGCTACGAGGCCGACGCTCTGGAGACAGTCGTCAGGCGTGTCGGTGAGGTGGTTGACGAGGGTGTAGAGACAGCCATGGTTGTTGGAGCCGGCAACATTTGGCGAGGTGTAATGGGAACCGGGCGGGGCATGGACAGGGTCACGGCGGACTACATGGGCATGCTCGCAACTGTCATGAACGCCCTTTGCCTCAGAGATGCTTTCGAGGCCGCCGGATTCTCGGCGGAGGTGCAGACTTCCATCCCGATGGAGCCAGTAGCCGCCCGGTACGACCGGAGAGCCGCCGTGCAAGCTCTGGAGAACGGCAGGATCGTCATTTTTGCCGCCGGCACTGGAAGCCCATTCTTCACAACCGACACCACTGCATCGTTAAGGGCGCTGGAGATCGGGGCCGAGGCACTCTTCAAGGCGACAAAAGTTGACGGCATCTACAGTGCCGATCCGCTGAAGAACCCTTCAGCCACAAGATATCCAACCCTCACCTATGATCAGGCTCTGGCTGGGAAACTCGCAGTGATGGACTCCACAGCCTTCTCGATGTGCCGCGACAACCAGCTCCCGATAATAGTCTTCGATTTTTTTGAGGAAGGCAGCTTTGCCAGGGCACTCAATGGCGACACCACCTGCTCTACTCAGGTATCCTGATCCTCTTCTTCTGGTTCACGGAGGTCAAGCTTGGGCGATGAAGCAGGCTTAGAACGTCAAAGGTCTGGGCGTTCGCACAACGATGACGGCGACGAGAACGGGGGACGATTCGAATTTACTCGTAATCCGTCCTCGTCGCCGCTCTCCTCAACCGAAGAATAGAGCCTTATATTCCACTTATGGGATGCTACTGATTTAGGTTGAAGAAAGCAAATCTTAACGAAGGGATGCATTGGACTCTTGATCTTGTAGTGTTGCAGTGATTCCGTGCATGTGGTTAGGATCAGAGCAAAAGCAGCACCAGAGCGGCGGAAAATTCTGCGCTCTCGACACAGGCGCCAAGAATATCCCCAGTGATCCCCCCGAGCATCCTGCGGGCCTCGTTCTCCCATAACAGCGCAAGCAGAACCATCGCCACGATCAGAAAAGCAAGCGACAAGAGGCCGACAAATATGGAAAAAAAACAGATGAAGGCCAATCCGGCACATACAGAAATGAAACTTGTCTCCCTGATCACCGTGGCGCCGGTGCCGCCTTCCCTCGCATAGACCCCTATCCTGGCCAGCACAAGCATCGAGAACCTTGCCGCCGCAGGGATCAGAAGGAGAATGGGCATGGCTGCGGCCAGAGCCCCGCATACCCCCCATTCGCTGCAGTGTCTCTGCAACAGAAGGAATACAAGCGTCGCCTTGCCGACAAGAAGCATACAGGCGGCTACTGCGGCCGAAGTCCCCAGATGAGGGTCCTTCATCACCTCCAGCCGTTTGGTCTTGTCGGCCCCGACCAGAGAGAATGCGTCGCAGGTATCGCAGAACCCGTCAATATGCAGACATCGAGTGATCCAGGCCAAGGCGGCCACATAAAAAAACGCGCCGAGCAAATTTACCCCGTAGAAGGGTATTTCGGTGATCCACAAGTTATGACAGCAATGCCAGGTCCTGAATAAGCATAGGAGCATCCATGGCAGGGCGCACCCTGCCCCGATGGCAATGCCGCACAGGGGGAAAAAGGCCGCACACCGCCTCCACATGTCTCTGTCAGGTTCTATCCTGCCAACGGGGATACGCGTCAGAACGCCAAACGACAACAGCAAGGCTCCTACGGTCTTTTCCAGATTTGTCTCCATATATTGCCTTCCCGGCGCCTTGTCGCGACAATGTCCGGCTGCCCTAGAGCCATCCGTATGGGCGGCCTTGTTGGAAAAACTCCAGTCTCATTCCAGGGCAGACTTTTTTCAGATGCCTGGCATAGGCGCCGATGCCGACTTCTTCCGACAACCGGTGCGAGGTTTCTATAACCGGGAAATCGGCATCCTTGGCGAAGGTCATGAAGAACTCGTCCATTTCCCCACATATCCCGGCATTCGCTCCGTTGCGTATGACTTCAACCAGCCAATACAAATTGCCGCTCAATCCCATGCCGCCCCAGAGGAAGGCGACGCGGCTGATTTCGCGGTCGCGGTCGCCCACCACCCGCATGGGCCCGTCGAAACCAAGTCTGTCTCTCACATTTCCAGCCAAGCGGCCGAGAGTGGTCTTCGGCTCGACCGGGAATACGCTCTCCCAACCTTTGTCAAAGCATGGCGTGGAAAACCCCAACGTCTCATGAAAAACTTGAAAAAGACAATAACGGTCAAGCCCGTAATGGCACTGCAGAACGGTAAGGTTGTTGTCCTCGATGATTTCGCGACGGCGCCGGTTTGTGTGGAATGGCGGCTCCCCGGCTTCCGGTGCCGGATTCAGCCAGCGATAGGGCGGCAACTCGTGTTTGATGTTGAAGTAGATCGGCTCATGGCAAAGCACTACGTTGCACCCAATCTCCACCGCGCGCTCGAGGGATGCCACATCAGCCATCCAGACTATCAAAAGCCCATCCACCCGTGTCGAGACATCACCATTGGTGAAGCCGCCATCCGGCCAATGCATGTAGTCGCAGCCGATCAGCTGCTCCATCGGACGCAAAAGATCGCGGCATTTGTAGGCATGAGATCGCATTTCCAGTAACTCCTGTCTGTCTTTGTTTTTGTGATATTTCCCTGCGAAGCGGCCTTGCCGTGGCCGCCTACAATATGGCATCGGGGCCGACTGGCATGCCGGCATCGTCCTTCCGCTGCATGGACTCGGGGATTATCAGGATATCGGCCATTGTCGGACGGAAACCCTTGGTGTCCAACACCGTAATCCGGCAGTAGCCATAGTTGCCCTTCTCGAGTGAGCTGCGCAAAGAGTCGGCCCATATCGGGATTTCCATCTCGACGGTTTTCCCGGGTGCGCAGGCAAGCTTCACATCTCGGAACTGGCGCACCATGAACATCCATCCGCCACCACCATTCTGCTGTGTACGGAACACGCACTCTGAAAAATCGATCGAGTTGTAGTGGTTGGAAATATCGAATTTGATGGATTCCTGCCCTGTTTTCCATGACACCCTTGCCGGGAACCATACCGGGGAGAAGAGCTTGCGCAACGACCAGAAGGCCGGCTTGGGCAATAAATCGGCTGTGACCACCCCCCAATTGGCATCCTCTCCCCAACGTGTCCAGCCCCATGGGTTGCCCTCAGCCCCCTTGCCCACCCCGCAGGAGAGCCATGGGAAATAGGCACCGCCGAGGCAGCTAGGGTCGTGGCGCATGTTGCCCCATTCGTTGTGCAGCCGCTCGTGGAAGACCGCCAGAGTGTCGCGTCCGGACAACGGGTCGACCTTCTCGTCCGCGATGGCAGAGAGATATGGCGAATTGAGCAAGTCCGGCTCGTATGAGAAGATGCCGTATTCGGAGCTGAACCAGACACCCTTCCAGCCACGCTTAAGGGCCTGCTCGCGGGTTATCTCCACCATGTCGCCTTCCCAGCTGTTGGGATTGAGTATCTTGCCCTTGTCACGGAACTCCTTCTGCAGTGCGAAGCTGTAGTGTATGTCGGCGATTTCGCCTACGCGCAACTCGAAGATGCCCTTGATCTTGTTTGCCGGCCCTGGCGGGGGGAACATGGTCGGTCGGCTCGGGTCAAGCCGATGGCAGAGCTGGTCATAGAGACGCAGGTGCTTCCAGCCGGCCTTGGCGACCTCGGCGGATTCCGGCATGTTCTCGTTGCCTACGCTCCAAACCATGACCGAAGGATGGTGGCGGTCGCGCCGTATGCCGCCCTCGATCCGTGTCAGCGCCGGAGGCACCCACTCAGGATCATGTATGTAGTTGGTGCCCCAGTCGATCGGCAGCTCCTGCAACAAATAAAAACCCATCTCGTCGCAGAGGTCCACGAAGTCGGGCGGCGACAAAAAATGTGTGCGCACCGCATTGACATTGGCCTTCTTCATCAAATCCATACTGCGCCGCAACCATTCCTTAGGCGTATGCATTCCGTGCTCCGGATGAAAGGTAAGATGATTGACTCCGCGGAATTTGACGAAGTTTCCGTTGAGCTTTGCCCCCTCGGGCGAGAGGTCAAGCCGGCGGAAACCAGTCCGGTAGGCATGCACAAATGTCTCCTGCCCGGAAATATCAAGAGTTATCAGCACATCGTAGAGATTGGGGTGCTCGTCGTTCCACAACGCCGGTCGCCCGACTGAAAGAGCCACCTGATATTCCTCCTTTCCACGTTTGACTGGAATTTGCGCTGCGGAAACAACCGTGTCGTCAAGGACTATTTCAACATCCAAGCTCCCGGATACAGGATTGTCAATAATTATCGTTCCCGCAACAGACCCCTTGGCCAAAGACTCATCAAGGCTGGTGATGAGATGATAATCCCTGACGCATGTTTTCCCGACAGCGAACAGCCGCGCTCCCTGAGCCAGCCCGGCAAACTCAAGGGCATGGCGTGGCATGTCCATTTTTACGAACTTGTGCTTACGGAACAACCGCACTGCGATTTCTGCGGGTTTGCCCGGCACCACTTTGCCGGTGACCTCGAACTCAACAGGGGTCAGCCCTGAACGGTGCGAGCCGAGTTTCTCACCATCGAGATAGAAGTCGCCTGCCGGATAGACGGCATCAAAACGAAGGAAAATTCGTTTCCCCGTCCAGCCGAGCGGGATTCGCGCTGTCTTGCGCAATACCGCACCGTCGTCTTCGGAGATATGGTCGAGTGACACCCGGTTCCAATTGGGGATGGGCTTGCCCTCAGCCTCCGGGTCGGCATAGAACACCTTGCCTGGCTGTCTGACAGAAATCCAGTTCCGGGGGTTCTCTACTATTGCCGCATCCTCGTCGAATGGATAGAACTTCACTTTCCATTTGCCGTCAAGGCACAGACTTCCACTCTGGGGCTCCGGGGTGAAACGAACAGACTCCAAACCGCTATGATTCTCCATTTTCAAATTCCGTTCATGTTGTTAGGAATATTCAACCATGCCAGACTATAAAAGCAGGGAATATGGAATTCAAGAGCAGGATAGGTGGAAATGTTGTGTTTTCTATTCAGCGGTCATTGTCTGGACTACCCATGCCCCTAAGCTAAACGTGAATCGCGATGAAGCATGGCTTGCAAAGTCTTGACTTAGGGAATATCTTTTTTGCAAGGACGGTGGGTTATCATGATCAGGCAGATGTGGTTTTTATCTCTGGTGTTGTTGCTAAGCGCCTGTTTCCGAGGGCAGCCTTTGGAATACCCATTCGAGGATGTTTCTTTGGCTTTGAAGGAGAAGCTGATCAAGGACAAGAAGGAGTTCGGCTATGTGGAGCCGGAGCTGTACGAGGAGCCGGGCTACATGTACCTGTACCAGGCGCGCAACATCAATTTCTATCTCGTCCTGCAGACGACGATCAGGCTGAAGGAGGAGACGGAGAGCAGCTCGCAGATAATGATAAAGATGGTCGAGTTCAACCGCAGTTGGAACTACACGTTGCAGCAGAAGAAGATGGAGGAGGAGATGCTCGAGGCCGTCAAGGAAAGGATGGGCAGCGGGAAGTGGGGGCCTCTACCGTGGGAGACGAAATACAAGAAGGACGAGAAGGAGTGAGATGAGCTACAAGTCCTTCCGCGGGCTTTCGTTCAAGGGTGCCGGGGAGATACGGGATGCCCAGACGGCCATGCTCCGGACACACCTTTCGCATGTGCTGTCCGACTCAAGGTTCTACCGCGATGCCCTGAAGGGTGTCAAGCCCGACAGCATCGGAATGTCCGACCTTGTCGCTCTCCCAATGACCTCGAAGGACGATATCGAGGCCCGGGGCAAGGAATTCCAGGCATGTCCCGACAGCGACATAGTCGACATGGTTCACACCTCCGGGACGACCGGCGCGCCGGTGTATTTCGGATATTCAGAGAGCGACCTCGCCCGGCTGCAGTACAACGAGACCGAAGCGTTGTCGGCTGCAGGCATATCCAAGTCCGACACGGTGCTTCTCACATGCACCATTGACCGCTGCTTCATCGCCGGGTTGGCATACTATCTCGGCTGCCGCGGGATAGGCGCCACGTCCGTGCGCAGCGGGATAAGCACACTCGAGAGCCATCTGAGGCTGATCAGGGACCTGAGGCCCTCCGCGCTGATCGGTGTGCCATCCTTCCTGCTCTCGCTTGCGAAGTTCGCAAAATCTTCCGGCATGACGCCGGAAAATGCCGGGGTCAAGAGGCTGGTATGCATAGGCGAGCCACTGTGGTCCGCTGAATTCCCCTCCGGCGGCGGCCATGAGCTTCACCCCACTCCGGTGTCGTCCATGCTGCAAAAAATGTGGGCCGCGAAGTGCTACTCGACCTATGCCTCCTCCGAGACTGCCAGCGCGTTCTGCGAGTGCGAGGTCCGCAACGGCGGGCATCTGATACCAGAGTTGTGCATCGTCGAGATAGTTGACGAGAACGGCACTGTTCTAGGCCCTGGCGAGCCCGGGGAGGTCGTGCTGACTCCGCTGCATGTCATGGCAATGCCCTTGGTGAGGTACCGCACCGGTGACGTTTCGTTCTTGATGGACGCCCCCTGCCCCTGCGGCAGGAATTCCCTGCGCCTCGGCCCGATAATCGGAAGAAAGAACCAGATGATCAAGTGCCAGGGCACCAAGTTCTACCCGAACGCGGTGTTCAACACGCTCGACAGTCTTGAATTCGTCAGGCTGTATCAGATCCAGATCATGCGGGATGCGCTCTCCGACAGCGTCAAGGTGGCGGTGGCGCTCTCCAATCCCGACAGGCTGCAGGAGGTCGCGCAGGCGTTGCGCGGAGCACTCAGGGTGAGGATCGAGGTCGAGGCGTGCGATCTCGACGATCTCAATGCCAGGGTCTCCCCAGCCGGCAGCAGGAAGCCGGTCAAACTTATCGAGCGACTACAGAAAGCTAATTTCAAAACTCCGCATGAACCACGTTATAAAGTTGGCTCTCAATAAGTTGAGCCTATTCTTCCGGCCACCAATAACGGTTGGATCCGCTATTCCAATTTGGATTGCTTAAGACAGGATATGCGTTCCTGTCATACCATTTTCCGTGGCCGTCAGAAAAGACCTGGTTGCCGCCCGCGAACCATTCGGATTGATTTCTGGTATGAGGACCATTCATGATTTTAACACCCGCGGCATTCACTGAACCAGTCCAGTCGTTAATATCGTCGCCGATGAGAGGGCCGACGGGATCCTTGGCACTGGACGGGGAGAGGCTGCCTCTGTAAATGGATACTGAGGTCCAAGTTGCAGTATTCCAATTGGTCATGATAGCATAATTTGCCTGGCCAGGAAAGCTGCCAGGGTAATTGGCAAGGAACATATTCCCCCCACTGACTCCGGTAGGAGCTTTTTTCCCGCTGGGGCAACGCCACAGGTCGCTGTCCATTGAACCGGGTTGTTTGATTTTATAATCTTCCAGAGCTTGAATTGAGCCAATGTCAACGTTATCCGGGAAATCGTTTCCACTTTTGTCCACCCTGGGGAAAACTTGATATGCATCCTCGTACATGATCATGCCAAGGGCGATTTGTTTGAGGTTATTAAGGCACGAGGATCGTTTGGCCTGTTCCCTGGCCAGACTTAGCGCCGGGAGCAGTAAGGCGGCGAGGATGCCAATGATGGCGATGACAAATAAAAGCTCTATTAGAGTGAATGTATTGCTTTCCCTAGTTGTTGTTGGTCGCATTTCCAGATTCCATGTCATTATATTGTGCTGCTTCAGCGGGAATGTCACGTTGATTGTTAAAACTTTATTGTGCCTACGACGGCTTCCTTCCTTCCTTCCTTCCTTCCTTCCTTCCTTCCTTACTTCATTCGTACTATAACATCGTATTCCCGCTCTTGTCAAGCGGCTTTTCCTTCAGCAGCTCTATCGGACGCGCGGCCTTCCCCTGAGGCTCCGTGCAATGCGGTGCCTCTGCCGGGACAGCATCATGGACAGGAAAAACATCTGCAGGCGCATTTCTTCAAGACGGCTCTCGCCCCAGTCACCTTTTTCAAGATACCAGAAATCAAGCAGAGCCTTTTCCGGTTCGGCAAGCAGGACTTTCCGTCCGCCGACCTCCACAGTCCGATAACCAAAAAAGAAATCTCTCTTGACATGGCGGTAGCGGAAATGTCCAAAAGCGTTGCGGAAGGTTTTAGGATCTCTTGAAGTGATGCTCGTGTAAACCACGACCTTTTCAGGAATCAGCCCGAAGAACCCGAGCGCCCAAGAAGTGCTGAGATAAGAGGGAAAGTAAAGAAGGTTTGCCAGTTCTGCCGGATTGACATCTGTTTTCCGGAAGTCCGACCCAAATGCATACATTCCCCGCCGCAACGGAAGGATTTTCCCTGCTTTGCTCCAGCGGTAAAGCTGTGTCCTTCAAAATCACACCTGACAGCCGGCTGTTCCATTATGCCGTATCCAGCCTGAAAAAGAAAAAATTTCAATCTTTTTTCACAAATCCGCTTGACATTTATGTTATTATTTGTTATTTTTAACACACATGAACAGGAATATGACAGACAGGAAGAAGATATCGGCCGTTACGCGAAGGGATCGCATCACAGGGATTTTGAGGGAGAGTCAAGAAGTCAACATCCCCGAGTTGGCACGTCTCTTCAAGACCAGCGAGATGACGATACGTCGTGATCTAGATTTTTTGTCCGATCAGGGTTTTGCGCGGCGGACGCATGGTGGGGCAGCGGTTGCCGAGCGCATGGAATTCCAGTTTGACTTTGTCGAGTGCCGGAGTCGCAACCAAAAGGCCAAGAAGGCGATCGCCGCCGAGGCAGCCAAGCTTATCCGCCCCGGCCAGAGCATCATACTCGATACCGGCACCACGACGCTCGAGCTGGCTTGTCTGATAAAGGGCATGCAGAATCTGACGGTCATCACCCCCAGCCTGGCCGTGGCTTCGGTGCTTCAGTTTTCCACTGGCGTTCAGACCATTCTGCTGGGAGGCGTCATACGCAAGGGCAGTCCCGACCTGACCGGGGCCGTCGCCGAGAAGGTATTGGATATGCTGATGGCCGACATTGCTTTTCAGGGAGCCGACGGCATCAGTCTCAAGGGCGAGTTGTTCTGCACGGACATTCAAATCGCCAAAGTTGACACCAAGATGCGCCGGCGCTCACAAAAAACATATATCCTCTGCGACAGCTCGAAGATCGGAAGGACTGGATTTGCCTCCAATGGCTCTCTTGCCGAGGTCGAGGCCCTGATCACTGACAGCGGCATCACCGGGGAATATGTCGAAATTATCAAGAAGGTCTGCAAAAAAATTATAATCTGTTGAGCCAATTTCAAAACTCCGCGTGGCCACGCGGAGTTTTGAAATTGGCTAGGTAGTTTGAATCATAGCAAGTAAGGAGAGTATGAAAGCTCAGTCAAGAACTGTTTCGGCTCCCAAATGGGCGCACTTGGATTTAACTCAGGTCCCACACGTCAAGACCGCCCTTCCCGGCCCCAAGTCCAACGAGCTGCATGCGCGTTGCACCAGATATTTCAAAGGGCTCAGCAGCCAGGTCAAGCTGTTTCCTGTGGCGTTCGAGAAGGGGTTCGGCTGTGAGCTTGTTGATGTTGACGGCAACCGCTACATTGATTTTTCGAGCGGCATATATGTGACGACGCTGGGGCATTGTCATCCAAAGGTAACCGAGGCCGTCCAGAAGGCCGCAGGCACGTTGATGAACTGCCATGACTTCACGACCGAGCTGAAGACCCGTCTGGTCGAGAAGCTGGCTGAGATTCTGCCCGGCGACCTGAACGGGTTTCAGTTTTACGATGCCGGAACTGCCGCTGTCGAGGCCGGGCAGCGCGTCCTTCGCGCCGCCACCGGCAAGCACGAGATGATCTCTTGTTTCTATGACTTCCACGGCAAGACCTACGGTGGGGTCTCGCTGGGGCATATCCGCTCGCTGGCCTACGGTCCCTGCCGTGCCCCGGGGATGTACATGGTCCCCCGCCCGGACACCTACCGGCCGTTGTTCGCCAAGGCCGACGGAACACCGGATACAGACAAGTTTATCGCCTTCTACGACGAGTTCATTGACAAGGCCACCATCGGTGCGGTGGCCGGGTTCGTGCTCGAGCCCATCCAGGGTTGGGGAGGCACAATAATGCCCCCGGACGACTTCTTCCCCAAGCTCAGGAAATATTGCGATGAAAAAGGAATCCTCCTGATGACAGACGAGGTGCTGACCAGCTTCGGGCGAACGGGCAAATGGCTATGCACCGAGCATTGGGACGTCGTGCCTGACGTGGTCTCGTTGGGCAAGGGCTTCGGCAACGGATTCCCCGTCACCTGCGTTGCCGTGCGTGAAAAGCACAAAGAGTCCTTCGAGTCCATCTCGGCCTCAAGCAGCTACGGCGGCAACCCTATGGCATGCGCCGCCGCCTTGGCCAGCATAGAGGCCATCGAGGAGGAGCAGCTCCTGGAGCGCTCGGCTCATCTCGGCGAGCTGGCCCTGAAGCGGATGCAGCAGATGAAGGCCGATCATCCCATCGTCGGAGATGTCCGCGCAAAGGGCTGCCTGATGGGGATAGAGCTCGTCAAGGACAAAACCAGCAAAACCCCCTTCGACGAGGCTGGCAAGATGGTCTATCAGAGGGCTTTTGCCAAGGGGCTGGCATGGATTCCCGCCGGCCATATCCTGCGGATGAGCCCGCCGATCGTGATGGAGGATGACGTGCTGTTAAAGGGGATTGACATAATTGATGAGGCAATCGGGGAGACCGAGAAGGAGCTCCTGTGAACGAGTCAGGCAACAGTATCTTTGGTACTGCGCTGCATAATTTGGAGATGGCGGCCGAGCGTGTCGGTATAGGGGCCGCGCTTTTCAGCAAGCTGTCGTTCCCAAAAGAGAGGATCGAGTTGAGGCTCGGCCCCGTATTGTCAAACGGCCAAACTGCCAACATCGAGGCCTATGTCGTCCGGCACAGTGATATCCTGGGCCCGTCCAAGGGCGGCATCAGGATGTCTCCAAGCGTCACGATGGATGAAATTGCCGGCCTGGCGATGGAGATGACCTGGAAGACGGCTCTTGTCGGTGTGCCATTTGGTGGCGGCAAGTCTGGAATCCGCTCCAACCCTCAGGCTCTATCACCCCAGGACAAGGAAATTGTCATGCGCGCCTTTGTCCGCAAGATTCGGCGTCACATCGGCCCGGAGCTGTACATACCTGCCCCGGACATGGGTACAACCGAGAAGGACATGGGGCACATACGCGACTGCATTTCATATTCGGAAAGCATCTCGATCACACGGGGATGCTTTGTCACGGGAAAGCCTGTCATTTTGGGAGGTATTCCAGGAAGGCGTCAGGCGACGGGCCGGGGCGTTGTCTACTCGATCATGGCAGCCTGTCAGAAGATGGGACGGGATGTCGGCACTTTGAAAATAGCGATACAAGGCCTCGGCAATGTCGGATCGGAGGCGGCCCTTGAGCTTGTCCGACTCGGCGCGAAGGTCATTGCAGTAGCCGAAGTTGACGGCGGAGTGATAAACGAGAACGGGTTGGATATTGACGCGCTGATTGCGCATAAATCAACCCATCAAACGCTCGAAGGCTTCAAGGAATCCGGCTTTATTGACAGCCGTGATATATTCGGGATTGCCTGTGATTGTCTGATCCCTGCGGCTTCCGGTTCACAGATCACTGCCGGCAATGCCGATGTGATAAGGGCCAAGATCATCGCCGAAGGAGCCAACGCCCCGACTACTCCCCAGGCGGATGAGATCCTGGAGGACAAGGGCATCTTCATCATCCCGGACATTCTGTGCAACGCGGGCGGGGTATTTGTCTCTTATCTGGAATATGTCCAGGAGACTCAGCATGAACAGATGACTGAGTCTCAGGTCACCTCCCGATTGATGGAGCGCATGACCCATTGTTTCAATGTCGTGCACGACTATGCCGTCGCACAAAAATGCTCGATGCGGGCCGCTTCGATGGATATCGCGCTGGCTCGTGTGCGTGATGGCTTTGAAGCGCGTGGCATGTTGCCCTGAAACTTAAAGCAGTTTAGACTAGGAAAGACAATGCAAACGGGAAAAAGGAAAGTCAATTTTGGGGTGATCGGATGCGGCCTGATGGGCCGGGAATTCGCGAGCGCCACGGCACGCTGGTGCCATCTGCCTGAGATGGAGGTGATCCCGGAAATCGTCGCCGTCTGCGATCCGAACTCCAAGCTTCTCGAATGGTACACCGGGAATTTCCCGGCAGTCAGACAGGTCGCCGGCGACTACAAGGATTTGCTTGCCAACGACGAGGTGGAGGCGGTCTATATCGCGGTGCCGCACAATCTGCATGCCGAGTTCTACTGCGCCGCCATCGAGGCGGGCAAGCATCTGCTCGGGGAAAAGCCCTTTGGAATAGACAAGCAGGCCAACGACAGCATATCTGCCTGCGCCCGAGAGCATCCGGATGTCTTCGTGCGATGCTCCAGCGAGTCCGCATTCTTCCCGGCGATGCAGCAGATAGGCAGGCTGATCGAGGAAGATAAGTTCGGGCAGATACTCGAGGTCAACAGCGGGTTCCTACACTCCAGCGATATGGATGCCAACAAGCCAGTCAACTGGAAGCGGATGCTGAAGTTCAACGGCGAATACGGATGCATGGGAGACCTCGGGATGCATGCATGCCACATGCCCTTCCGGGCCGGCTGGCTGCCAAAAAATGTCACGGCCATCCTGAGCAACATCGTGAAGGAACGCCCGGACGGCAAGGGAGGTGTGGCCCGAATGCCCCCCAACTTAAGCGGCTTTCTTTCTTTTTTGAGAAATCATTCCGTAAGCTATTCCGAGCAAAATCATGTCTTCCTTC
>JAFGFR010000241.1 GCA_016930955.1 Victivallales bacterium
GACGGCTGATGCCGTCGTTTTATGCGCCGCAGGCTTTGGACTGCGCAACTACTTTTCTAGTTGCGCTTTGGTTTTGACTGCGGCGGCCCGACACCGCGATTCGATAGTGTCGAAAATATCGATAGTATTGACAGTATCGCCCCCCCGCCCCCGGTTCACAGTTCACGGTTCACAGTTCACGGTTCACAGTTCATGGTTACTGACTAGGGCGAAAGATTAGGTTACACAGCAACACATGAAGAAGTTCTAAAGTTCTGGAGTGTTTTACAGCAACACGGCACTACTGCACTACTGGTTGCTGGTTGCTGGTTGCTGGTTGTTGGTTCCCCGCCACTTGCCACTTGTCTAGTGAGTCATTGCGTATGTGACGATATTGATACCCAGTTGCATTGCTGATTCCGGGGAGTATGAGAGGGCGAGCGGGGGAGCGATGCCCATCCATCCTGCCTCGAGGTCGACGGGGCTGTAAATCACGCGCAGCTCGCCGTTGACCGATATCCCCTCGAGGATTGGTGAGGAGGGGTTGTCGAGGAGTTTTTGAGCTGCCGGGGAGAACTGTGCGGTGTTGATGTTGAAGACGTTCCTGAATACCGGGTGGTTGTTTGGTATCGGCTGAAGCTGAGATTCCGGGAAAAGGGAGTTCAGGAGGCGTCTGGCGGAGTTGTCGAAGGTTTTCAGGCCGAGTCCGTTGTTCACGAGGATGAATCCTCCTGATGCGATGAAAGCCCTCAGGGAGTCGGTCTGGCTGTTGTCCGGGTTGAAAGTGTCCAGCCCGGTGAGGTAGAGGAACGTGAGCCCTGAAAGCATGTCGGATGACAGGTCAACCGGGAGTCGCCTGAGGTTGACCTCGATTGCGGTGTTCGAGCGTAGTGCGCGCAGCAGCACGGCGGCGGCTCCGGGGTGGACATCCCATGCGCCCTGATGCCTTATCTGGGCGAACACGAACTCGCTGGTGGGTTTTTTCTGGTCAATCTCGCCGAAGAGCTCCGGCTTGGCCTGCTCGAGGCCGATCCTGGAGTAGCCGATGGCGTATGATGCGATGTTCAGGCCGATGCGGGATGCTGAGTCCACGTCATAGATGAGGGCTTTCGGGAGAGCCGGGGCGTCATGGTTGTCCCAGCCGGGGCCGAGGCCGTACTTGGAGATCAGCACGCCTATTCTCGCGCCGATGTAGATGCCCTCGAGCAAGGGTTTGTCGGAGTCGAGGTTCCTGGCGTACTTGACCTTCTCGATGTTGTATGCGATGTGGTATATCGGGTGGTCTTCGGGGATTTCGCGGATTGGGAACTCTGGGAATATCTCGTTCATGTTTTTCTTTACCGAGTCGTAGAAGTACGGGGACCCGGCGATGGAGTCGCAGAGTATCATGCCGCCGCGCATAACGAATGTCCGGATGATGTTTTTCTGTGCCTGGTCGAGTCTGAGGGTCCTTGCGCCGCTGAGTAGGAGGAGCGGAGTCTTCTCGGGGTCGGCGTGGAAGTTCGAGAGAGTCACCGCCTCGGTCGAGTAGGGCATTGCCAATGTCTGGCTTGTCTTGTTGAGTATCTGCGCCGCGTCGTCGGGGCAGAGGTTCCAGTCGCTGATTTGGGTCTTTGCCCCGTCGGCGTATGCGAATGTCGCAGTCTCTCCCCATGCTATCTTTCCGATGAGCTTTGGCGGGGATGGTGGTTTTTTTCTTTCTGTCCTGCGCAGCGGTGTGGCTGGGAGTGGCAGGGGCGGGAAGCTCTCGCCCCCGGAGGTCCTCCTTGGCTGCGCCTTCGGCGGCGGCCCCAGTGGCACGAACCACGAGTTCTCGTCGGCCAGCGCGCAGGACAAGGCGAATTGCGCAACTATGGCTGCGATAAGAATGATCCTCATTGTCTTCTCCTGTGCTTCAATATTGCCGCGGCCTCGCTGTAAGGATACTCCTTTAGCAGCTTGTCTGCAAGCGACTGTGCCTCTTTTTCGGCGCCGGTCAGCTCGTATATTTCTACCAGGGCCAGCATTATATCCGACATCTGCCTGCTGTTTTGCGCCGCGTTCATCATCCTAATACAACGCCAGAGGGCGTAGTTATATTCTTTGCGTGCGATAAAAATCTTTGTCATCAGCATCCCGGTGTGTGACTTCATGGCCTCGTATGGGAACTCCCATTCGATGTGCCAGACGGCTTTTTCGGCCTCTTCCAGCTCTCCCCGGCGGAGGAATTCCTGGGCGTTGAACACGCGGGCCTCGTTCCTTACTGAGGTGAGCTGGTCTGTCACGTCAACTACTTTCGGGAGTTCGCGGTATATCTCCTCGACCTTGGGCATGTCCCCGGTGGTCATATATGCGTCGGCCTTCCATATCATCAGCTTGCGTTTGTCGAATGGCGGCAGTTTTGTCTGGTCTATTTCTGCGATGAGCTCGATCCCCTGGTCGAACTTTCCGAAGTTGTGGATAAGGAGCGCGGCGAGATAGAGCTGTGCCCTCGCCTCGATCTCTGGGTTCGAGCCTCTTGAGAACTCGATTGCGCATCGGTACGCCTCCTCGGCTGCCTGATATCTCCTGACGCTGTGATGTATGAGGCACTGCGAAAGCATGAAGAAGAATTCGGGATGGGCTTTGAAGTCTGATTTCCTTTTCAGGCATGTTTCTGCGACATTCGCGAGCAGGTCTCGGCGCTCGATGTCGTCGAGTATCGCGGCGAGGTTAAGCGCATCCCCGATAGGCATCGCGGCGATATCCTTGGACTTGGCGGCATTTTCGAGATGTTTTTCGGAGTTTTTTGGCCATTCCTCGCGCTGGCTCCAGTTGGGGTGTACGTTGACCTTGTTGGTGAGCGTGAATGTTTTATCATTGCCCGGCCTGGTCAGTTCCATGCGGACTTCGCGGATGCCGGTCGAGAGGAAGAGGTTGTCGGCGCTCTTCCCTGTGGCGGTGGAGGTGTCGTCGAAGAACCATTTCACATTGTCGTTGGTGTCGGATGTTAGCGCATTGAACTGCATGTCCACGGCGAATATTCCGGCCGCGGTCAAGTGCGAGCGGGGTCTCCATGTGAGGAATGCGGGCAAGGGCCTGCCTTTGCTGAGCACCTGGGTGTTCTCGAATCTGGCTGCCGGGACGAAGGCCTCCGGCGGGAGAAGCTCGATATGCTTCTTCCCCGGCGGATGCCAGCCGCAGGCCATGCAAAGACCCTCGCCGACCTGAATGTTGTAGTACTCGAGCCTGTGTATGCCTTTGCTTAGTCTCGTCTTCCCGGAGAACTTCCCGCGCACGCCCTCCCATGGGCCGTGCGTCCCCGGCCATTCGGCGACTTTAGCACCGTTGATAAGCAGAAACACCGCGTCGTCCGCGGCGACGGCAAACTCGTATTCCCCGGGTTCCTTGATGTCCAGGTAACCCTTGTAGTGCACCACGATGTCGGAAGATGGGCCGTGGGGGTTTATCCCGTGGAAGATGTGGTTCACCAAGCTGCGCCCCTCGACCGGGGAGGATGCCGCCATGGTCTTCCTTGCGTTGTCCCAGTTGTCCAGACTGCCCTGGGCTCTTTTTCTCGTTTCCATGACCAGTCCGGCCTTGGGCTCCCAGAGTGTGTTTTTTTCTGGTATCCGGGTGCTGGCCACGACACGGTATTTCCTCGATGCCGACGAGTTGTCGAAGAGGATTTTGACCGGCTCGCCGGGCGACTCCCAGAGCTTCTTGCAGGCCACCTCGACGCCGTTGCCGTCCAGGACTGCGAACTTCGCAAGTTCAGCCGGGTGCGTCTGCGGGAATATCTCGACGTAGCCCACTGCGGATTTCGGGCTGTCCTTCGATGGCACTATGATGTATTCCCAGTCGTACACGACAGGTGGCGGGAGGGGCTTTTCCTCGACGGCATGAAGCGATGGCGAAAGCATGAGTGCCGCCGCCGCCAAAACCCCTGAGCTGATCCGACACGACTTCTCCATCCTCGCTACCCCTGATGTTTGAACCTTGCGACAAACGCATGCGCCCTTTCGCGTGTCCTCTGGAAGAGCGCGTAGAGCGCCGGGACGAAGACTATGCCGAGCAGCGTCGCGGCTAGCATGCCGGAGAATGTGGTAATCCCGATGGCCCTTCTGCTTCCCGCGCCTGCGCCGGTAGCGAACACCATCGGCACCACGCCGAGGATGAAGGAGTATGCCGTCATCAGCACGGCGCGGTATCTTGTCCGTGCACCCTGCATCGCAGCTTCCTCGATGGACATCCCCGACTCACGCAACTGCTTCGAGAACTCGACCACCAGGATCGCGTTTTTGCTCGACAATGCGACAAGCATTATCAGCCCGAGCTGGGCATAGATGCTCAGCGGCATCCGCATGACAAACAGCACGGCGAGCGCACCGAGAACCGCCACCGAGACAGATATCAGCACCGAGCAGGGTATGCTCCAGCTCTCGTACTGACCCACAAGGAAAAGATAGCCGAAAAGGATCGAGAAAGCCATTATCATTGCTATCTTGCCCACGTTTTGTCTTTCCTGGTAGCTCATCCCAGTCCATGCGAGGCGGTAGTCTTTTGGTAGGGTGTCTCTGATTTTCTCGCCCATTGCGTCCATCAGCTTCCCGCTGCTGACACCGGGGAACGCCGCGGCCGTCAGATCGGCGGACATCGCCTGGTTGAACCTCGTGATCTGTCTCGGACCCGAGATGAACGAAGCCCTCGCGACAGTGTTCAGGGGGACAAGGTCGCCATCATCGTTGACAATGTTTATCGAGTCCAATGCCGCGACAGTGCTCCTGAATTGAGCGTCGGACTGTATCTTCACCTTGAACGCATAGCCAAAAAGGTTGAAGTCATTCACATAATACGACGCCAGCTTGCCCTGGAGAGTGGAGAACACGCGGCTGACGGGGACTTTCAACGCCACGCACTTAGCCCTGTCGAGATCAAGGTTGATCTGCGGTGTCTCGGCCTCGTAGGTGCTGAACGCGAACATTGACTCCGGCATCATGTTCAGCGCGCCGAGGAGCCCCTTTGTGGCGAAAGCAAGCTCCTGCGGCGACTGGTCTCCGGTGGCCTGAAGCATCGCGCTGACACCGCCGGTGACTCCAAGCCCCATTATCGCAGGAGGCGTGAATACATTTATCTGAGCCTCGGGCACGGTCGAGAAAACCCCAAACAACGCCCCTCTTATGGCCTCGATTTGCAGATGCGGCGCCTTCCTTTTGCTCCAGTCGTCAAGGATGATGATCACCATCGCCATGTTCTCGCCTTTGCCGCCGATCATGCTGAAGCCGCTTATCCCGATGACATCGCGTACTCCCGGGACGGATTTGGCCATTCCTGTGGTCTTCAGCACCGCGCTGTCCGTCCTTTTCAGGGTCGCCCCCGGCGGGAGCTGCAGCGCGCAGAAAAGCACCCCCTTGTCCTCCTGCGGAAGGAACTCGGTCGGGCTGAACCTGAAGAAAAAATAATTCGCCCCAAGCGTGATCGAGATAAGAAGCAGAGTGATGATCCCACGCCTGACTATCATGCCTGAAAGGAAAAGATGAGTCCTCGATGAATAGGACAGCAGGCGGTTGAAAACCTTGAAGGGCCCGCGCGGCGGCTTATGGGGCCTGAGCAGTACGGCGCATAAAGCCGGGCTTAGCGTGAGGGCATTGATCGTCGAGATGATCAAGGCCGCGCACATCGCGACGGCGAACTGACGGTATATCACCCCCACCATGCCGCCGATGAAGCCGATAGGCGCGAAAACCGCGACAAGCACAAGGGTTGTGGATATGATCGCCCCGGTGACCTGCCGCATCGCCTTGTGCGCCGCGTCGGACGGCGACAACCCCTCCTCCTCGATTAGACGTATCACGTTCTCGACAACCACTATCGCGTCATCAACCACCGAGCCGATGGCAAGGATGAGCGCGAAGAGCGTGAGCACATTTGCGCTGAATCCGAGCAGGTAGAGGCAGACGAAGCTGCCGACAAGGGATACCGGGATGGTTACCGAGGGGATAAGCGTGGCACGCCAGTCCTGGAGGAAGACGTAGGTGATCAGTACCACGAGCACAAGGGTAAGGCAAAGCGTGAAAACTATCTCTCTCATTGTGGCCCTGACAAAGTTCGTCGGGTCGTACGCCACAGTGTAGCTGAGCCCTTCCGGGAAGAACTCCGAAAGCTCCTCGAGCCTCGCCTTCGCCGCGTCAATGACCTGCAGCGCGTTCGCGTCGTCGTTGCGGTAGATCGCCAGGGCCACGCAGGACTCGCCGTTGAAGAAGCTGCTGTCGGAATATTGGCTCGCCCCGAGCTCAACACGCGATATGTCGCCCAGCGTTATCTGCCTGCCGCCCTCGGCACTCCTGACCACGATCCTCGAGAACTCATCCTCAGTCTTCAGCCTGCCCTCGGTGTTGATCTTGTACTGCACGTAGTCGTTGCTGTGCTCGGTGCCCACCGCGCCAACCGCCGCCTGGATGTTCTGCTCCCTGATCGCCTGCGCCACCTCCTCGGGGGATATCTTCAAAGCCC
>JAFGFR010000022.1 GCA_016930955.1 Victivallales bacterium
GGCCGGTTTCAGGAAAACCAACAACCGTGAACCGTGAACCGTGAACCGTGAACCGTGAACTGTGAACTTCCGAAAGGATCTGTTATATGAGGGATGAAAGTGTCTGCAGTCAGATATCGGGGTATCCGGGGATAGACAAGCTTTCGACGAGGATATTGTCTCGCAGCTTTGACAGGGAGAGGCGTGAGCAGCTGGGTATGGGGTTCATGCACAAGCCTGGGAGGGAGATAGACGAGTTGAACCAGAGGCTTGGGAAATATGCGATGATCTATGTCATCAGGGGGAGGGGGAGGTACGTTGATCCTGACGGCAACGAGCACCTCTTGTCTCCGGGCAGCGTTTTCCAGAGGCATCCCATGGTGGAGCACTCGACATACATAGACCCTTCCAGCAGGTGGGCCGAGTGCTTCTTGGATTTTGGGATAGGGCTGTACGAGTCGCTGGTCGCATACAAACTGATCAGGAGGGACCATTATGTGTATAGTTTGCCGCCTGACCCGGCGGTTGAGAGGGAGTTCTACGAGCTTTACTGCAAGCTTGATATCTGCAGCGAGGCGGGTCTGCCGTTTGTCGTCACTGATTTGATAGGCCTGCTATCGGGTATAATGAGGAGATGCACTCTTCAAGCCGAAAGCTCACTTGACCGCATAATAGACAAAAGTTGTGTTGACTTCAGGGAGCAGATCAGTCGGCGCATAGACCTTAGGGCATACTGTCGCCAGCACGGGATAGGATACGAGTGCTTCCGAAAGGCCTTCAAGCAGAAGACAGGCGTACCTCCGGGGCACTACATCATCAACCGTAGGATGGACGCGGCATGCGAGCTGCTTAAGGCCACGCGGGATACTGTCGGCTCGATAGCTGCAAACCTTGGCTACTGTTCGCAGTACGAGTTCTCGGCTCAGTTCAAAAAGCTTACTGGCATGAGCCCGAAGATTTATCGCGGATGAGAAGAACCAGTTTCAAGACTACCCGTGGCCGCGCGGCCTGCCATTTTGGATGCGAGGCCACGCCGATGCGGGAGCGGGCATACCTTCTTGGTCTGCCGCGTCTGCGCTCCCAACGCGGTTCACGCGGAGTTTTGAAATCGGCTCAGTATACAATTCATCCCTGTTGACACATCGAGGAGTGAGAGGTATGTTTTGATCTGGAGTAATGCGATGAAAATTTCTTTTTCTATGTTTATGTCGTTAGTGTTTTCTTTGCTCTGGCATGCTGTGCTTGGCGACACCTCTGGCCTGGAGGCTGCCGGGATGAATCTTGGTGCTGATTCATTTGCCGAAAGGGAGACTGCCTCGAGGTTTCTATGGAGTCAAGGCAGAAGGGCAAAAGAGGTTTTGGAGAGGGCTTCGGCATCAGAGGACCCTGAAGTCCGGGTGCGGGCCAGAGAGATACTGAGGAAAGTCAAATTTGGGGTTTTTGAGGACACCCCTGTGGATATGGCGGGGAGGTTGTCTGGGTTTGAAAATCTCGATGACATTGGCAGGCATTCTTTGCTTGAGGATCTTGCGGCGTTGGGGGAGACTGGCTGGAGAAGCCTGCTGATGCTTGTCGAGACGCATATTTCCGACAGCGATCTTTCGCTCGAGCCTTTGTCTGAACTGGCGGGCAACAGGGAGTTCCTTCTGGAACTGCTTTCAAAATCTCCTGACTGGGACGTGCTGATCGAGCATCTTCTGATTGTCAGAGCTTTGGCTCGGCATGGGGATTACAGGGGGCTTATGTCATGGCTGATGCTCCATGGAAGTCTTGACGAGCGCATCGCTGACTTCGAGGGGGGCATGAAAGGGCCCAGAGGAGGTGCCTACAGAAGATGCCTCGCGAAGCTCTACCGTGCAGCCGGGAGGCTCGACGATGCACGAAAGGCGGCAGAAGAGACAGGGCAAGACTTTCTGGCGTTCAGGGTGGCCATGGAAGGTAAGGACTACCACGGCGCGTTAAGGGTGCTTGATGGCTCGAGGCTCGGGGACAGCGACGAGGACATTTTTGGCTGGCAATTGACATTGCAGCGTCTAGCCGGCAAATCTGAGGAGATGGAGAAGAGCCTTGCGGGACTGCTCGATGTTGTCCGTGGGGACAGATATCAAATGTGGCCAGCGGCCAAGGTGCTGCTGATAAACGAGATGATCCCGCAGGCGGTTTTTTTGCTGAAGGAGTCAAGCTCCGGGGCATCTTATGTGTCGGCATTTGACCGCAGGCTCGAGGACTATATCGACCTGAACGAGTTTTTTCTGGAGAAGAACGGGGAGGCGGAGCTGTCTTATATCGTCTTTCTCCATAGGAGTGGAGAGAAGTCCAGGGCGCAGGGTTTGCTTGCCGATATTGTTGCCAAGGGCTGGTCGGGCACCACCCCTGGGAGGATTGCGGAAATGATAAAGACTGCCCGGGAAATATCCTGTGAATGCTATGAAAAGCTGCTTTCAGATGTATGCGCCAAGCCGGGAACAGACTTCGACAAGCTCGCTGATGGGGTTTTTGGAAGTGCAGGTTTCTGGCGGGATTACTTCAAATTGAAACACCCCGGGGATGATGAGCTTGAGATATTCAAACGCCTCTCGGGTCTTGCGGGTTCAGTGATCGTCAAGGATCGGCTGTTGGAGATGCTTGCCGAGCTCGACTCGATGATTGACAGGGCAAATCCCGAAAAGCGTCTGGAGATGCGGAGGATCATGCGCGATCTATATGGCAGAGCTGGAGACGACAACGGATACCTGTCGCAGTTGAACAAACTGCTCGAACTTGACGACAGCATTGCGCCGATGCTTGATCTCGGCGACTGGTATGCCGCCCGCGGAGAATGGGACACTGCCGCCGAATGGTTCAAAAAAGCCGCCGAATGCGAGCCTGGAGAGGCACTGCCTCTCTTCCTTCTAGGCAATGCGATCGGCGAGTCTGGAGACCTGCATGAAGGCGAAAGGAAAATGCGTCTTGCAGGTCTCATGCCTTTCGGGAGCCCGCAGCACAGGCATGCTCTTGCAAGCGGGCTGATTCGTCGCGGGATGCTCGCCGCCGCCCGCGTAAACTACGACATCCTCAGATGCGGCCAGACTTTCAACTCCTGGTTTCTTCAGCAGTCCTACTACAGGATACATGACATTGATCGCAGGCTTAAAACCGCTGGCGGGGATTTGGCTGGAAGCAGCCAGTATCTACTGTTAGGAAACATGGAATGCCTCGCGCCGAACATAAGCTACACCTACAATGGCGGATACCTGTTCCTGGCATATGAACATCATCTGTTGCATGCCAAGGATCTACTTGAGCTCGGCAATTCTGCACGGGCTTTCGAGGAGTACCAAAGGGCGTTCAATTTGATTCATGAGGATGTTGACCAGGTCATTGATGCGGTCATTGAGCTTGACAAGAAAGGTCTTCCCGATCGGGCTGGGGAAATGTACAGCCTGCAGAAGTCGCGCATGCTCAAGGAGATCGAGTTGCTTCCCGCCAGCGGGAATATAAAAAATTCCTTGGCATGGCTAATGAGCCGCACCGGACGCGACCTGGACCTCGCTTTGGATCTCTCGAAGCAGACCGTTGGATCCAACCCTCAGAACGCGGCATTCCTCGACACCCTGGCGGAGGTTTATTTTCGACTCAGGAACCGTGATGAGGCAGTGGCATGGCAGAGAAAGGCTGTAATGCACGCCTCGGAAGGGGACCGCGAGTTCATGGAGGAACGTTTGGATTCATTTCAAAACGACCCCTTCCACAAGTGAAAACCATTCAGGCCTTTGTCCTGACATTGTCTGCCGGCAGCAGAAGGACGGCGAGATTCACGCAAGCACATCGCCAGTGCGATTCATTCGCCTTGTAGGGCCGAAGAGCAACGGGACAAAGTGCGCAGCCAGCGACGGCAAATCCCTCACCCAGTTCTCTGTCAAAATCCCGGAACAATGGGATTATGCATATCTTGAAATCGAGGATCTGAACGGGAAGAGAGCCTGGTCGAACAATCTGTTCTCGGCTTGAATGCCGATAAATCTGGGGAGTGATATATCAGAGCGAGCCTTCTTCTGTCATGAATGAGATCGGCAATATCACCCGGCTGGGCAGCGGCTCGTTGTTGTGCGCCATAAACAACATACGGCAAATCTGTTTTCCCATTTCCCGTCTGGAGAAATCAAAAGTGTTGATGTTGTAATTACTGTCCGACCCGCCGCGGCTGATAAATGTGACCATGCCGAGGTCATCGGGGATTTTCAACTCCATCTCCATAGCCAGGCGGTAAATTTCCGCCGCCATGACCCGGTTGGCGACAACGAGGGTCACGCCGCGGCGTGAGCCGTTTTTCACGTTTTGCAGAATTTCCCTGACTTCTCCGCAATGGCCAGACGGCGCGTCCCATGCTATCTGGGCGGGCTGATGCTCCCCCCTCCACCTTAGGGAATCGATCAATCCTTGGTACCTTTCAGCAAAATGCAACTCCGGATAGTTCCCAGACAACACGAACCTGTCTGTTATTGTAACAAAAACTATATCACGCCGTTGTTTCTCGAAAAGGACGCTTCCGGCATTGAAGCCTCCCTGATAGTTATCCGGGCAGATGCAGCAGTTCCAAGGGTTGCTGGGGCTCATCCCATAGTTGACCACCGGTTTGGGGAAATCTATTCTTTGCGACTCGGGCTTTGGCGAGGCATGGACCACACCAACCACGCTTTGCTCGCTCTTCACCCTTTCCAAAAGCTCGATGTCAGTGGTATGACCAACTTTCAGACTCCAGCCGTAGCGTTCTATTTCACGTTGGAGAAAGCAGAGGACCTCAGAATGGTATGATCCTTGTGAAGGGTCGCGGACAAAAAAGAAATACACGCTTCTATCGGGCAATCCCTGAGTTGGCCTGGGCTTCGAGGCTATCCTCTCCGGCAGATTGGCGGCCACAAAGGAACCGCTGCCCGGCTTGATCACGATCCAGCCCCCCTCCGCCAATTTCCTCAGAGCCCCGACAGCCGTCAGATGTGAGACGCCAAGCCTGACGCTCAGTTTACGGACTGTATCGATGCGGTTGCCTGGAAAGTACAACCCCCCGGCAATCTCGCCTTTTATGAAATCGGCAGTCACATCCACCAAAGACTTTTTTTTTACCCTGACCATGTTCCTGGTATGTCTCCATCAAATGCTGACCGCTTCAAAAAATCACCAATCACCTAAAGTGCATAAGGTGCAGTGACATGCCTTTGCCTTCTCTGGCGCCGGCAAGGCCACGGCGTGTCTCGATAGTCAAAGCCATTTCGCCGCACCTGCGCCCCCAACGCGGTTCTCGCGGAGTCTTGAAACTGCTCCACTGATTGAAAATATCATTTTTTGTTATGATTTCAATAACTTTCTGTCACTTTCCCTGGGGAAAAGCCTTGAACAGGTTTATCTCCAGTGGTAAGGTAAAGGGTGCATTTTGGCGAGGCGAGCTGCTTGTGGCTTTAGAGCCAATTAGTTCGGGGGCAGTACTGGACAGTCCTCGAGTGTCTCAGCCCCCGACCCCGACGTGGTTTACTGAATATCTACTAAGGTTTTAGAGCATGAAAAACACAGAGGTAATCGTACACACTAAGTTCCGGATCTCACGGGTCGACCCCCGTATTTTCGGGGGTTTTCTCGAGCACATGGGGCGTGCCGTCTACGAGGGGGTATATGATCCTGGAAGTTTGCATGCCGACAGCGAGGGGTGCCGGAAAGATGTGCTTGAGGCATTGCGGCGGCTTGACATGACGGTGATGCGTTATCCAGGCGGTAATTTCGCGTCAGGTTATCACTGGCAGGACGGTGTTGGACCTCGTGATAAACGACCGACGGTAAGGGAGCTGGCATGGCAAAGCGTCGAGACGAACCACTTCGGGACGGAGGAATATATTTGCTTGTGCCGGAAAATGGGATGGACACCCATGTTGACCGTCAACTTGGGGACTGGCAACGCGGAGGAAGCGCGCAATTGGGTCGAGTACTGCAATTGCCCCTTGGGCACCCGGTACGCGGATATGCGCGGGATGAACGGCCATAAGGAGCCGCATGCCGTGAGGCTTTGGTGTCTGGGCAACGAGATGGACAGTCCCTCACAGCTGGGGCACGTGCCTGCCGGCCAGTACGCGATTCGTGCGCAGCAGGCCGCCAAGATGATGAAAGACACGGACTCGTCCGTCGAATTGGTTGCCTGCGGGTCGTGTGCGATCACTTTGAAGAGCTACATGGAATGGGACAGGGAAGTACTTGAGCATCTTGGGGATTTCGCGGACTACATCAGCCTGCATCGCTATGTAGGCAATCCGGACAACGACACAGCTGACTATCTTGCCGTCACGTCCTCCATCGACCGACAGATCGAAGAGATGGACGCGACCTGCCGTTTTGTCCAGGCAAAACGCCGTAGCGGGAAACGCGCCTATCTTTGTTTCGACGAATGGAATGTGTGGTATAAGAACCATGAATTGGACGGTAAGGGCAAAGTTGCCCCGCATCTGATCGAGGAGATTTACAATCTTGAGGACGCGCTGGTCGTGGCCGGTTTCCTGCATAGTTTTATACGCCATGCAGATGTGGTGAAGATAGCCAACCTGGCGCAGGCCGTCAATGTCATCGCCCCGGTGATCACTCGGGGAGGTGATTTGTTGATCCAGAGCATCTTCTATCCGTTCGAGATGTTTTCGAAACGACGCAGTGGCACCGCCCTGCGGCTCTCGGTGGATGGCCCGAGCTACGAGGGGATCACGAACGGGCGTGTCCACTTCATAGATGCCAGCGCCATACTGGACGAGAGCCGGCTTCACGTCTTCCTAACCAATCGCAGCATGGATGAGGAAGCCGAGGTATGCGTGGTGTCGGCCGATACGGCCATTGCTTCCTGCGAGAGCGCTGAGATGCTTTCAGCTCCGGATGCCAAGGCGGCCAACACATTTGAGGACTCCTCGGTCGTCAAGCCGGAGACCTTTGAGACATTCGTTATCCGTGACGGCAGGGCGTATTGTCTGCTGCCGCCTTTGTCCTTCACGGCTATGACATTCAGGATCGACTGATTTTTCACCTAGTCCGGCAGGAACGCTAAAAAAAGAAAAAAGTACCGGATCAATTTCAAATCGAGGACAATTTGCTCTATGTTTAACAGGCAATCACAACTGGCTTTGCTTCTTCTGTCGTTTATTGCGGTCACTTCGACATCAACCGATGCCGCCGCAGTGTGTTACGTGGCTCGAAACCATCCGAGAGCTTCCGACGACAACCCCGGCACGGCCGACGCGCCGCTCAAGACAATCAACGCCGCGCTGCCAAGGCTCCAGCCTGGAGATACCGTCATTGTACGGGAGGGCACCTACCGCGAACAGGTGGTTTATACAGGAGAAAAGTTGGTCTTGCAAGGGGAGGTTTTCGGCCCTCATGCCAATGGTGCCAGCCATGCCCTGCCCATTACCTTCATGGCCCGGCATGGGGAAGAGGTTGTGATCAAGGGTAGCGACGTGGTTGACGGATGGCGACCGCACAAGGACGGCATCTGGGTCAGGGAAAACTGGACAATCAACAGCCAGCAGGTGTTTGTCGACGACAAGCCGATGCGGCAAATCGCCGGCGAGATGACGAAATATCTCGAGGATATTTCAAAACAGGGTTATTTTACGGGACGGCTCGGCGAGGGTATCGAGGATATGATCGAGAGCTCCTTCTATCTCGACAGGGATGCTGATAAACTATATCTGTGGCCGCCCGGCGGAGGCGATCCCAACCGCAGCAAGGTGGAAGTGAGCGTCCGCCCGTTCCTCTTTTTCGCCGCCGCAGACTACTTGAGGATTTCAGGGTTCAAGATGCGACATAGCAACACCTCCGCGGTCGTCAACTGGGCGGCCGTGCTGATCAAGGGAGACCATTGCATCGCCGAGAATCTGGACATAGCGTGGACTGACTACGCAGGCTTGGGTGTCTATGGAACCCACAACACACTTATCGGTTGTGTCAGCAACTACAATGGCCATATCGGCATGGATGGCAATGGCACGGGGCACCGGATCATCAACTGCACCACCTCGCACAACAACCTCCGTGACTGGTCGCCTAGTTGGTCGGCTGGCGGCGTCAAGTTCGTTCATATGTGGGATGTGCTTGTTTCCGGGCATCTCGCCGAATACAACAACGGGCCAGGAATATGGTTTGACATTTTTTTGGCGCAGGTTACCGTGGAGAATTCCATCAGCCGTTTTAACAAGGGTCCTGGGATATTCTACGAGATAAGCGAGCGGTCGGTGATCCGCAACAACCTATGCTACGGCAACACCCAGCGTGGAATCTACATCTCCAATTCCTCCCATTGCGCCGTCTTGCACAACGTGTTGTACGGCAACGGCATGTCCGGAATTGTGGTTCACGGGGGCGTTCGCCAGGAGGGATATGCCTACGGCCATCCGGAGAACCGGTTGATTTCTGCCAGCGACAACGAGGTGCGTGGCAATATCCTGATGGACAACTGCAGGCCGGGTCTTTGCCTCGACGGCTGGGAGGAGCGTCCGGAGCTGATCATGCCCGACCCTGCACAGCCATCCAACCGCGGCAACATATCCGACAACAACGTTTTCTGGCGTTCCGACGGTCGCCCCATTACCTTCTGGTACGATTGGGGAAACGAGTCCTTTTCTTTCGACGAGTGGCGCGACAGAGTCGGCAACGATCGGGTGTCGATAATTGCGGACCCGAAATTTGTCGACCCCGAGAACGGCGATTTTTGCCTGTCCCCGGACTCCCCTGCGATCGCCATGGCGCGGCCGCATATGGCCTTGCATTTTGACATAACCGGAGCAAGACGGGATGCGAGGCAGCTCGGTTATCTTTTCTCTGCCGGCGCCTACGAGGTCTCCTCGGAAGTTTCCGAGAAAGTCCGCCAAGTTCGTTCCGGGAATAAATTCTGGTGGCTTGAGGACGGCATGACCTTGTCCCGGTGGTGGGAAAAATCCGGAGGCGGGACTGCCTCCCGGCAGACAAATCAAGCAGAGATGCCAGAGGTCAATGCACAAGGCATTGATCTCGAAAAGATGAAAAGTGGCGCGAAAACCGATATCGGCAATATCCAGTTTGACCTTATCGAGGGATTGACATTGTCTTCCAAGAAGCGGGAGATAGCCGTGAAGATCCAGCGTCAGGCCAAGAATCTGTACATACTTTTGTCGATTGAATCAGCCGATGACTCAACACCAATCCAAGCCTGTTGCGTGGTTTCGCGCGATGACGGCACTGATGAGGAGTTGGTGTGGGAACTTCGGGAGAATGCTGTTCCTGCGGACGGCGACACTCCCCGGATCGCCACCACATCACGGGACAATTACTCGACCAGCATCGTCAGTGGCGGCGACAAGCGGATGTTGCTCACAAAATGGATCAACTCCAACCCGTGGTATTCCGTGAAAAACCTAAGATTCAGACTCCCCGAAGGTAGCGAGGCAAGGGTCAAGATACTTGGAATTTCCCTTGCCGAGGCAGCGGTGGAATAAGAATGCCAAAAGATCACATGATATGAAATTGGCTCACTGGACTGATGCAAGGAGGTAGTGAATGCAGCTTCGGGGGAAAAGAATTTTCACTTGAAGCGCTTGCCCTTCTTCTGACTCCCCTGCCCCTTCACCGACTCGAGTCTCAGGGCATACCACTCTTCACCCAGGCCGGCATTCGAGAAAGACCCTGGCTTGTCGTTCGCAAGATGCTCCCAGTTTTTCAGGATTACCTCGTGCTCAGTCTTCTCCTTGGCCTTTGTAAGAAGCTCGAAAGCCTTGTCCTTCTCGCCGCGCTTCAGAAGTATCCATGCATACAGCGAGTACAACAGCGCCGCTTCGTCGCCCTTGTACTTCCGTATCTTGGACCGGAATGTCTTGTCCAGCGCAGGATCGTTGTTCTTGTATTGCCGCGCAAGTTTCATCGCAACTGTCAGATGCTCCATCAGAAGGCATTTAGGCAGGAGACGGTCAACCTTTGCGAAATCCCCCATCTGGTAATAGAACTGCATCTGCATTGTCGCGACCTGCCTGCCAAGCAACGGGGACCATAAATAGTACTTCTTCAGATTCTCAGTCAGCGATACTGCCTCGAGCAGCGAAGCCTTCTGGTCTTTTTCGATAAGCATTTGCATGTGCTTGACCCCTCCGGCGGGCTTCTGCTGGAACATGTTTACCTTGCGCTGAATCCTTTCCTGCCCCGCCTGCATGACCCTTTGTATCTCCCCGGTCAGCGCGCCCACCTTCTTGCGGAAGTAGAGACCCGCCAGAAGCTGTACCGAAAGCACTCCAAGCACCCCGAAGAAAACACGCCAGAATAAATTCAGCTCGGTCGTGCCCCCCAGAACCAGATACACCCCACCGCCAAACATCAACGCCAGACATATCGTTATCATTTACATCCACCTGAATTTAAACGTTGCATAGTTTTGAATGACAAAAACTCCAGAGACCGCCTAATGTAGTCCCGTATCACGCTTATGCAATCTTAATCCCGCCGTTTAACGACCAAACTCACCGGGAGATTTTTTTGTGACACTCGAGAGATTCAGATGCCGACAACCGCGTTGATCTCAAGGTTGATCTGCTCCTCGGCGTTGTCCCTGAAGACAGGGATTCTGACATGGCACCTGAGGGTTTCCTGATCCCCGGTCGGCGTGATAGACACCTTAAGTCGATAGGACTTGAGTGAATCTTGCGAGAAGGAAATCTTCATCGGGGCGTTGCATTCGGCAAATGTCTCCCCGATCTCGACGAGGCTGTCCACGGTGTCTAGTATGAACTCATGCTCCCATGTGCCATTCGGCTTGATGATCCCGGCATTTATTTTTGCTCTCGGATAGACGCTGACAAGCCGGAGGACGGTGCTGGCCCCATCGTCCTCGAGGGTTAATCCGAATGTCCGGAATATCGGGTCGGTGCCAGAAAAATTCCGCTCGGGATCACCGGGGGAGCGGCACGAGGTGAGAATGCATGCTGTCGCCAACGGCAGAACGGCAAGGAAACGGGCTGAAAACTTCCAGAAGGACGACCGGAGCCGGAGGCTCAATCCACCCCCGGCGCATGAGTTCAAAATATAATATCCAGCTCCCATGTGGACTCAATGTAGCACAGGAGCACAATTTTTTCAAGAGCGGGAAACCAACTTTCTCAAAAACTTTCGAGAAGCTCATCGCGGGAGACGGATGCTGTCCCGATCTTGCCGACGACCACGCCGGCGGCGTGGTTTGCGATCTCCGCCGCCGCGCGCCCGTCAGCTCCTGCTAGGATCGCAAGCGAAAAAGCCGCGATGAC
>JAFGFR010000242.1 GCA_016930955.1 Victivallales bacterium
AATGCCACGCCGGGGCGGTCGGGGCAGACCATACAGGTATGCCCGCTCCCGCATCGGCGTGGCCCCGCATCCAAAATGGCAGGCCGCGCGGCCACGGGTAGTTTTGAAATTGGCTCTTGAGATTTAACTGCTTCATTTAGCATTTAGGATGATCGCTCCATAGCCTTTGGCGAAGGCGGATATTCCCCAATCCCATCATTCCAATATCCTGCGGATCGCGAGATGTTCAGTAATAGAGGGAGTTCCAGCATTCGCGTTTGAATTCTGCGAGCGAGAATTCCGGTTTGAATCCTATAAGTTCTCTGGCACGGGAGCAGTCTATCAGCGGCGAGTTGCCCTCTATTTCCCCCCGGATGTCCTTCACCTCGGGGAAGAATATCCTGATCAGGCGCATGGTGTCGCAGCTTCTTCCTGTGTCGGGGCCATTCACATAAAGAGGACAAGAGCCCTTGAAATCAGACTCGAGCGCCTTCAACACAGACTGCACACAGTCGGAAATCTCGATATAGGCAAACAAGCCCCTCATCGCCTTTATCGCGAGCCCCATCTTGCGCCATTCATATTTTTGTTCCTCGCTGCCTTCCTTCTCGGCGGAATTGTATCTGTTGCTGAATTCGGGACTGTTTGACTGCTCGAAAACCTCCTCGAAATATTTCATCCGTCGGTCATTGGGAAGCGACTCCAGATCCGACAGAATTTTATCAAATGCCCCCACACACTGCCTGGGGTCTTTTACCCATTCCCGGCTTATGACTGCCGGAAACCTAAGGGAAAAACTCGGCAACGAGTCGCGGTGCCAGAAATAGTCCGCTATATCCTCGTCCATTTTCTTGGACAAGGAATATGCGTCGCTGACATTCGAGGCATGCATTTCGTCTATCGGGAAATACTGCGGCCTGAAACGTCTTACCCCGAATGCCGTGCCAAGATAGTTTATCGAGCTTGCCTGTACCACCTTGCCTACACCATTCTTTACGGCCGCCTGGAACACCTTGAACGCACCAAGGACATTTATGTTCATTATCTCGCGCGTCGAACCCAGGCCAGGGCTGGGCAGAGCCGCCAGATGCACCACTGCATCCGCACCCTTTATGTGGTCCATCACAAGGTTGAAGTCATTTATGTCGCCGAAGACATAATTTACCCCCTCGACGTGTTCCTTAGGGATCGACCTGTCTAGAGAGGTAAGCTTGAAACCGTGATCGGCCAGACCCTTTACCACATGCCTCCCGATCCTCCCTGTCCCCCCGGTGACAAAAATATTCATGACAGTCCCTTTCAACATTAAGCTGTCAACTTATCCTCCGGGAACACTTCCTGCAAACCGGATTCCAGAAAATCTGCCATCTGCGTGTACGAGTACGAAAACGACAACGAGTAGTCAACCAATCGGTGGAGAGGGCACTCATACCTCGCGACCCTCATATCCAGATATCATTACCTCCGGGAAGTCAAAGTGGCGCCATATCTAGAAAAATGAAGCGATTTCAATATGTCTGTCTCGGATAACGATAGCGGCGACGATAAGGGTTGACGATTCGAATTTACTCGTAATCCGTTCTCGTCGCCGCTCTCCTCAACCGATTGCTGGCGCCACATTCATTTTCCGGTGAGCCTCACAATACACCTGACACCGGGTCACGAAGTCATGAGGCCACACGGAGTCGAAATAGTGTCGAAAACCGACCACCGATTCCCCTGAAACCTGAAACCTGTTCACGGTTCACGGTTCACGGTTCACGGTTCACGGTTCACGGTTCACGGTTCACGGATTTCCTGAAACCTGAACACTGAACACTGAAACCTGCCTGCCCTGGCGTCTTGCCACGGCGTAGCCTTCAGGCGAAGACGGAAGCCTTGGCGAAGCCGGGAAACCTGACACCTGCATTCGATGCCACCTTCATTTTCCTGCGGGGCGCACTATTCCGAGTCTAACTTTTGCTGTAGGGTCAAGAACGACTTGATTTCCCTCTCGCAGCATGTATCGTCTGTCAATACAAACAACAAAATCCCTGTCAGGCTATGAAAGAGATTTTAAGCAAGGTTGATGATGCCCAGGCAAAAATAAACGCATTGCGCCCCTTCAGCGATGAAATGAATCATCAGATAAAGGAGTATTTCCGCATCGGGCTCACTTTTTCAAGCAACGCGCTCGAAGGGTACTCGCTGACGATATCAGAGACGAAGGTGGTCATAGAGGATGGGCTGACCATATCCGGGAAGCCCCTCAGGGATCATTACGAAGCGACAGGCCATAGTGATGCCTTTGATCACATGTACGCTGTCGCCGGACGGGAAAAGATAACCGGGGAAGATATCAAGAGATTGCACACGCTCTTTTATCACCGTATCAAAGAAGAGGATGCCGGGACTTATCGCAAAATCCAGGCTATTGTCACGGGCTCTCGATATCCCCTGCCTGCGCCAGACGCATTGCCAGGGATAATGCAGAAGCTCATTGAAGATTTACCCCGTTGGGAAGAAGGCAGTCATCCGGTCGTGTATGCCGCCAGGCTGCATAAAGAATTTGTGTTCATCCATACCTTTCCCGACGGCAACGGGCGGGTGGCAAGGCTCCTGATGAATCTGGCGCTTATGCAGGCCGGGTATATCATCGCGATCATCCCGCCTCTCAAAAGATCTGAATACATCGCCGCCCTCGAAAAAGCCCACTGGGACGACGCGGATTTCATCAGGTTGATAGCGTCATGCGTCAATCAGACCCAGAAAGACCTGCTCCGCATGGCCAATGGAATAGGCTGGCGCGCTTCTGGGGTATGATTTCTACCACGGGCTGAGCATGTACCAATAAAATAATATGTCTCGGTTAGCAATGATAATCCTAAATAAAGCAGTTGCCGCAGTGTGCCGTGGAACTATTCTTAAAGTGTTGTATACAAATATCTTACATGCCATTTTTGAGATTTAGCTGCTTCATTTAGGATAATCGGGTGTAATTATGCAGATATGGGTTTGTTTGCGGCAAACCCTTACAAACCCGCCTTGAAATCGGGCAAACACGGGTAATATTGAATTCATTGAGCCATTGAGCCAGTTTCAAAATTCCGGGTGGACCGTGTTGGGGGCGCAGGCGCGGCAGACGGGTTGTTTTGAAATTGGCTCCATTACTGAGACAAGGCAAGTCGTCAGTTCTGCGTTCAGATGGATATTCAAGTAAAGAAAGGGAAGGCTATGAGAAGGATTTTCGGGGTTGTGGCATTGTTTTCGGCGTTGATTTGCGTCAATGTATCCGGCGGAGAGCTTTTCAGCGACTTGGTGGGGGGTGTGAAAGTCGGCAAGCCCAAAGGGACCGGACTTGTCGAGGTACCCTTCATCGTATGGGGCGGAGATGTTGCGACATTCCATGCCAACGGTGGCCTTGAGACCAAGCCCGGGTCAATTTTCCAGCAGGAGGGTTTGAACATCAAGCTCGTGCCTGGTGATGATTTTGTCCAGCAGGTCCGGGACTATATTTCGGGGAAGTCTCCTTTTCTGCGCGGCACTTTCCGCATGATCGGTATGGCATCTGAGCTGATAAACGGCAACCCTGACACGAAGGGCGTCGTGCTTTTCCAGTTGACATGGTCCGCCGGGGACCACGCGGTGGCACGCGAGAAGATCAAGACGCTCAAGGATTTGAAGGGCGCGAAGATATGCCTTCAGAAGGGCGGGCCGCACGAAGGGCTGCTGGACGACCTGCTCAAGGATGCCGGCCTGACATGGAACGACATCACGGTCGTGTGGGCGAAGGACCTTACAGGAAGCGACGACAGCCCCGCTGCGATGTTCAGGAAGGACAGCGGCATAGACGTTTGTTTTGTCATATCGCCCGACATGCTTGGTTTGACCAGCGGGCTGCAGAGCGTCGGCACTGGGCTTGAGGGGACAGTGAAGGGAGCCAGGGTTCTCGCCTCGACCGCCGACCGCTCACGCTCAATCGCGGACGTATACGTCGTGAGAAAGGACTTCTACGACTCGAACCGCGAATGGTGCGAGAAGTTCGCCGCGGGCTATCTCAAGGCCTGCGAGGATGTCGTGGAGATGAAGAAACAATACGACACCAAGGGCAGCAAGCAGTTCGAGGAGCTGCTGAAGCTGACCCAGAGCATCTACGGCAAGGAGGTCATCCCGACGATCGAGGAGGATGCCTACGGGCTGATACTCGACTGTGTCTATGTCGGCCAGCCAGGGAACATTAAATTCTTCGCCCCGGGCACAAACGTCATCGGATTCGAGGCATTCCAGAAGTCTGCCCTGGACCTTGCCGCGACCCGTGGCTATGCCAAGGTGCGAGCAGGGCTCATACCCTCGTCGTTGAACTGGAACTCGGAGACTTTCAAGAGGCTTCTGACGAGGACCGATGCTGTCCGCAAGGACAGGTTCAGGGCGGAGGCGGTGCTGAGCGAGATCGAGGCATTGAACGCCGGCGGCTCCCTGGACGACAGCACCATCTACGACTTCTCGATCAACTTCGCGCCCAACCAGCAGGAGTTCAGCGCCACGCAGTACAGCGTCGAGTTCCAGAAGGTGGCCGAGCTTTCCGTGAAGTACGGGAATGCCGTGATCGCCATCCGGGGCCATTCCGACCCGACGAAGATATTGCTCGAGACCATCGGGGCGGGCATGAAGAAGGGAATACTGAAAAGGACCGGAAGCCGCGGAAGCTATGTATATTACCTCAACGGGGTCAAGCTGGACCTCGACGCCACCTCGAAACTGGTGGAATCCGTAGGCCGCGGGGATTTCGACGGTGTCCCGGGGATGAATCCGCGGGAGACGATGCAGGCGGCGTTGAACCTTTCGAGGAAGCGCGCCGAGGCGGTCAGGGACGCGGTGATGGCCTATGCCAAGACCCAGGGGCTGGAGCTTGATGTCAGCCAGATACAGCCGGTGGGGGTGGGGGTCACTGAGCCGATCATCCCGAAGCCAGAGAACATGGCCGACGCGGAAAAGAACATGCGCGTGGAATTCAGGATAATCCGGGTCAAGCCGGAAGTGATGAATGAATCCGACTTCGACTTCTAGCATACAGGGGTTTCAAATGCGCTCTATAACTTTGACTTTGACTGTTCTGCTGCTGCTCTGTCATGTGCCCATGGCGGAAGCCCAGGTGTACGACGACAATGTGGTGATAGTCCTGGATGCCTCCGGCTCGATGAAGGGACCCTTGAGAAGCGCCGGGGATGGCGGCCAGGTTGACAGGCTTACCGCGGCCAAGACTGCCATCAAGGAGGTCGTCAGGACCATCCCGTCCTCGACCAACATAGGTCTGCTTGTTTTCGGCGGAGGGCGGGACGGCTGGGTGTATCCCCTCGGCCCGAGGGACGACGCGCGGCTTATGAAGGCTGTGGACGCCATCAAAGCCGGCGGCGGCACACCGCTTGGCGAATATATGAAGAAGGGAGCCGACAGGCTGCTTGAGACAAGGCATCGGCAATACGGCTACGGCACCTACCGCTTGCTGATCGTTACCGAC
>JAFGFR010000243.1 GCA_016930955.1 Victivallales bacterium
CCTGCCCCTCACCCAGGCTCCCGAGTGACCCTTGAAGTCAATCCCCCCTTCTTCCTCAACCATGGCACGCCTGGGCAGCTGCAGGCGCAGATAGTCGGATATCGAGCCCAAAAGCCAGTGTTTAAGCATGCCAAGCCTGCCGAAGCTGGCCTTCTTGCATGTCGATCTCTTGTCTCTGGAAATGAACTCGAACCTCGTCGCCGCAGGTTTGACATCGCAGCTCTGGAGGCTCAGCCCTTCGGGTGTCCTGAGCGCAATCCCGAAAGCTTGCCATCGAGAGAGGTCTGCTGACGCCACGAGCTTCGAGAGTATGTTTTTCATCGGCGGCGTCTCGCCTTTGGCCGACGGGAAGATGACCTCGATGAGCAAAGCGGGATCCTTGAAGAACCGGACGAAACGGCACTGGGGTGGCCGTCCCTTTTCCTGTAGGAAGCTGCCGGCCCAGCCCTTCATGTCGCAACGCTTCACCTCGGCACCTTCCAATTCATGCCGCAACTTCTGTATGTAACTGTCCATTGTCATTGCCACGTCAGGTTCAATATCCATCGCGCTCCATGCCACCTGCATCCGGTAGGCGTGCCTGTCCGCGAAAGTGCACGAGCCGTCTGCCAGATTCCTCGAGAACAAGAGCAGCTCCCATTCTCCCGGGACCAACATCCTTATACCTCTCCATATCCACTCCTCCAAGGCAATGCCACCTGCGCATTCGCCTTCTCCAGTTCTTCTCTTCTGCCTGCCGCGTCTCGCCATTCCCTGAAACTCCTCTATCCCGGAAGTATGAAGAAGGGCTTCGGAAGATCGCCTGTGACCCAATAATATATCCATCCTACAACTATGGGTATAAACCCGCCGAGCATGTCGCCGGCTATCATCCCGAACATAAAAGGCTTGAACCAGTGGTAGGCCTTCTCGCCCCCGTATTTTGTGACAAGAGCCTTGATCGCCCAGCCGAAAAGGAATGAGAACGCAAACATGTATCCCGAGTAGCTGAAGAACACAAGGAAGAAAACCGGATGCAAGGGCCATTTGGCAAAACGTAGCCTTCCAAATGTGAAAACCAGGACAAGCACAAGACCGACGACAAAGCTGGCCATTGATGTCTTGTCAGGGGAGATATATGCCATCCTTTGCCAGCCCGAGAGCCCCGCCGCCTCCTCGGCAATCCCCTGCGCCTGCAGACGCTGCTTGACCTTGATCGTCTCGTCAAACGCGAATTTCGGAACAAGGTCAGAACCCCAGCTATCGCGCATCGCACCCTTGTCGTACTGGAAATAAAGTGTCATTGTGATTCCGACGAATAGCCCCATGCATATCGCCGCCGCGAGCCATGATGTCCCTGGCACAAGCTTGACACGGTGCTGGTCAATAAGTTTCAGCGCATTTGACGCAAAAGGCATGAAGGCCTCACGCGGATCAACCAGGAAGAAAACAGAAACCATGAATACAATCATGGTGGTCTCGGTGCCCACGGCTCTCGTGCCAAGCAGCCCCACAAGAACGGCCGAGGGCATCCAGAATGGCTGGAAGAAGAGCAGCCCGGTCTCGGCGACCACCCTCGCCATCACAAGATAAAATATTGTGAAGAGCAACGCCAGGAGCATGCCTACCTGCCAGTCAAGTCCCACACGGGACAGCCAGAACACGAAGGCCAGCATGGACAGCATGAACACCCTCATGCCCCACACGGAGTCTTTTGAGACCTCAACGCTGCCGGGTGTGCCGAAAACTTTCTTGAGAGTGTTCCAATAGTAGTAGCGCCCCGTATAGATGATTGCGCCGAACATGCCCATAAACCCCCCGGCGAGGACAAATCGCTCGGGAGCCTGCTGGCCGCCGCCGCTTAGCGATATCCCCTGTTTGGCAAAGAAAGTCCTCACCAAAGGATAAAGCATCGGGCTGAGCCCAAGCGAGAGGCCCACATCGGAGGCCAGGAAATAGGATATCGCGATCACGGAGAAATACATGCGGAAGTTGTAGGGGCCCCAGACACCTTCGATCCCGAATGCTGTGGCAAGCGACGTGAAGTCGAAAACAGTCGGAATCAGGATCATTTCTGGAAACCAGACCCTGGCGTAGTTGTTCAGGTGTATGACCAGCACCAGGCCGCATCCCATCCAGAATATGCGGTTGCGGAAGACCTCCCCCATATTTCTGGTTCGGTTCTCAGGGAGCAAGGCCGAGGCGAACTTCACCAGCGGGTAGGGAAGCTGCTCATGCTTGGACCACTGCCGGTGCACAGCAAGAGCCAGACCCAGGTATCCTATATACACGATGAGTATAAGTGGCACCCAGAACCATAGTGTGGGTATCCATGCGTCCCAGGGGATGTCTGCGAAGGATATCGCCTGATTGGGCTTGCCCATGCCCTGCATGAAGTTGTTGAGGGCCTGGCGGTTTTCCCCTGGGGATGCGAGCATGTTCTCAGGTATGCTTTTTAGTATCTCCTGCCTTTGCCATCCGACCGAGACCTGCTCGAAGTGGTGCGGCAGTATCAGCATGTTGGTCATTGTGCGCATAAGCCCGGAGCCAGGGATGACCGAGACGGAAAGGGCTATTGCGATAATAACAGCCAGCTCCCTGCCGGAAAGAGGGGCTTTCATGCTGAGCAGCGAAAGAAGCGGGTTGAATATGAGCAGAAAGATGATGAGGAAGCCGAAAATTGACAACGGCAGGAGGTTGCCGATGAAGTGCGTCTGCTGCAGTACCTGGTCGTTGAAGTAGGTCACGCTGCAGAGAATCGCCGCGCCGGCGAAACCGAGAGTTATCGAGCGCCAAGTCATTATATTTCAGTCCGTTTTCTTTCCGTGTTAGTAGTGGTAAAGATACACGGTAGTGCCTTTGTAGACCGGCTTGGGGCAGTCCTTTAGCTCCAGGCACACATCGAATTTAACTCTAATGATTCCTCTTAGATTCTTCACTTCGTTGATTGCGAGCTTGAGTCTGACCTGGCTTCCTGCCGGTACGGGCTCGCTGAACCTCAGGTTCTCAATGGCGTAGTTCACTGCCAGCTTGATGCCGGGAGTCTCGATTATTTGAGGTATGAGGCCAGGTATGAGGGAGATAGAGAGATAACCATGCGCTATGGTATTTTTGAAAGGGCTGTCCTTCTTGGCCTTCTCGACATCGGTGTGTATCCACTGGTAGTCCTCGGTGGCCTCGGCGAACTTGTTGATCTTGTCCTGGGAGATGGTCATCCACGATGACACTCCGAGCTGTGTACCTGCCATCTTCTCCCAGTCTTCCGGGCCATTTATCACTGTTCTCGACATTTTTTGTTCCTGACCTTTAGATTTTAGATAATTCCTATTCTCGGCTCTCCCGGGCCAGTTTCAAAACTGGCTCTACTGTCAAAAATTTAAGATTTCCCCGTGCTCCCGAAGCCGCCTTCACCACGTGTCGAGGCAGACAGGCCTGGAACCCGCAAAAGCTCGACATCGGGCAGGTTGTTTATCACCATCTGGGCTATACGATCGCCGCGAGCCACACGGAAGGGCTCTTTACCCGCATTCAGCATTATCACGCAAACCTCCCCTCTGTATCCTGCATCGATTGTCCCCGGGGAGTTCAGGACGGTCAGAGCATGTTTCAGTGCCAGCCCGCTGCGCGGCCGGACTTGTGCCTCGTAGCCTGGAGGCAGCTCCATGAAAACTCCCGTCGGCACCAGCACCGGCTCGGCAAGGCCAAGCTCGATCTCTACTCTTGAACGAAGATCGAAGGCCGCATCGTCATGGTGGGCCCTGGACGGGAGCAGATCGTCGCAGCCCTCCAGCATCTTGATCTTTACCGCAACCTTTTCAAACATTGGATCCTTCCAGCTTCCTATTCGTATTCGCCCTCATCTCCTTGAGCGAAATGTACCTTAATGTAATCGCACGCTTCTTCAAGTGTGGAAAGGATCTTTGTGCAGTATTTGACCATCCATGGGCTGCATTCGTGGAAAAGGAACGGGGAGAAGGCAACGACGAACTTGCCAAGATTGTTCGCGGCGTAGAAGACCTCCATGCTGGTCCCGATGCTGGGCTTGTTGTAGTTGACCAACACAATATCCGCGTCACGCACGTCTTGAAGGTCGAACTCCACGATCTCGTTGGCGCTGTCCACCTGGCGGTCGACAAACTTCCTCCTCATCGGATCGAGTATCCTGAACTGACCTTTAAGCGATCCCTTTGCACTTTCCCTCCACTCCCTGGAGTGCCCGAGCTGCTCGTCCATTATCGGCCCGCTGAGGTATATCGTCTTCTTGTCCATAAAAGCCTACTCCTTTGAAAGAAGTCTGTCCCAGTCGTCGTTGTGAAGCATCGTCATTATTGCCTTCTGCACGTGCAGGCGGTTCTCGGCCTGGTCGAGGACTATCGAGTTGTCGCTGTCCATGACGGCATCTGTTATCTCCTCTCCCCTGTGCGCGGGAAGACAATGCATTATCATCGCCCCGGGCGCGGCACAGGCGACAAGGCTCTCGTTTAGTTGATAGGGCGCAAGCAGCTTCAGCCTCTGTTCCTTCTCGGCCTCATGCCCCATGCTGACCCAGACATCGGTGTAGAGGTAGTCAGCATCTTTCGCGGCCTCCTTGGGATCGGGCGACCAGCTCACGCTTCCCGACTCGAGCACGCCATGCTCGATGATGTCCTTGTCCGGGCGGTACTCCTCAGGGGATGCCATCGCAAGATGAAGACCAGCAAGCTTTGCAGCAAGTATCAGCGAGTTGCCCATGTTGCTGGCGCAGTCCCCAAGATAGGCGACCTTCACCCCGGACAGTTTGCCGCTGAACTCCTTTATGGTGAACAAATCGGCGAGTATCTGGCATGGGTGGAACTTGTCGGTCAGCGCGTTGACCACGGGGAAGTGCGCGAATTTCGCGAACTCCACCACGTCGGAGTGCGAATGTGTCCTGATGACCGCACCGTGCATGTACCTGCTGAGGACCCTGGCGGTGTCCTGGATGGTCTCACCACGGCCGATCTGCAGGTCGTTCCTGTCGAGAAAAAGAGCGTTGCCGCCCAGCTCGTGAATCCCTACCTCGAATGACACCCTCGTGCGGGTAGAGGACTTGGAAAAGATCATTCCGATGCTCTTGCCTTTGAGCGGCTGGTCATGCCAGTCCAGCCTGTCTCGCTTCATCCTGGCCGCCAGCTCAAGCATTATTTGCAGGTCTTCGGCGGACACATCCTCAACAGTCAGCAGATCCTTGTGCATTTGCAGTTGCCTTTCATGTTTTTTTTTCAGAATAGTCACCGAAGGCCTGTTCGATGATTTCAAGTGCGGCCGAGATTTCCTCGCTTCTCACATTGAGCGGAGGGAGCAGCCTCAACACATTTTCTCCGGCAGTCAGGACGAGCAATCCCTTGTCCTGGGCAAGTTTTCTCACGCCGTCGGCCTTGTCGTCCATAACCACGCCTATCATCAGCCCCAGCCCTCGGATTTCCTTTATGCAGCCGAACTTCACCTTGATCTTCTCGAGTCCGGAGAAAATCTCCTTGCTTGCCTCCCGGCACCGGGAAAGAAGATTGTCGTTGCCTATCGTGTCGAGCACCGCACAGGCGGCGGCACAAGCCAGGGGGGTGCCTCCAAAGGTGCTGGCATGGCTGCCCACGGAGAATACTTCACGGTATTTTTCCCTAATGACGAACGCCCCGATGGGGAAGCCGTTGCCAAGCGCCTTTGCCAGGGAGAACCCGTCGGGCTCGACACCGTAGTGCTGAAAGGCGAACAGGCTCCCTGTCCTCCCCATGCCGCACTGGACTTCGTCGAAAAGCAGAAGCACCCCCCTGTCGTCGCACAGTGCTCTTGCGGCCTTCAGGAACTCCGGGTCTGCCGGAATCACTCCGCCTTCTCCCTGCACAGGCTCGATCAGCACCGCGCAGGTGTCCTCGACGACGCTTTCGCGCAACGCCGCGATGTCGTTGAAGGGTACATGCCTGAACCCGGGCATGTCCGGGGCGAACCCCTTGCGGTA
>JAFGFR010000244.1 GCA_016930955.1 Victivallales bacterium
CCGATGCGGGAGCGGGCATACCTGTATGGTCTGTCCCGACCGCTCCGGCGTGGCATTCGAGCCAAAAGAGCTTGCCGCCCAAAGGGTCGGGGCGGAGTTTTGAAACTGGCTCATGTGATCTGACAGAGACTTGTTTGTTGAGAAGCTTGATGGCCAAACGGGTAAAAATTTTGACTTCGGAACCTGTTCACGTGGAGAGCGGCGCGGCGCTGATTACCGCGGTATGCATAATCGCACTGGCAAGTTTGCTCGTGCTCTCGATTGTCACAGTGTCCCAGACTTCACATCAACTATCCACCGTAAGTGCCAACCGTGCCTCCGCGGGTTATCTTGCAGAAGGCGCAGTGGCCAGGACAATATGGATGCTCAGACATGACATCTCGGTTAATCCCAACAGGCTCATGGCTCGCGAGACCGTTGTTCTTGACGAACCTGTGGAGAGGTTTTTCGCCGACGGCAAAGAACACGTTATCGAAGGCGAGTCAGGAGAGTTATGCAGGGTCGAGATATTCGATGCCGTCGCCGGGGTGGACATCTCGGGCAACGCACCGGCGCAACGTCTACAGAGGCCTCAGAGCTTCTTCGATGACGATATGGATTCCTTCAACAGGTATAAGCTCTTCCTCAACTGCGTGACCGACTACGTTGATCTGAACGATTTCCTCCAGGTCGGTGGCGGTTTCGAAAGAGAGGATTATGCTGTTGCAGGAATGGCTCCGCTGCCTCGAAACGCCCAGATGCAGTTCCGTGAAGAGATAATGTGGGTGCCCGGATGCAGTGAATTCTTCATGCCCGACCGCCGTGGAGTGATGTCGCAGTTCCGAGTGATCCCACCATCAGGACTTCCACGCCTACGCGGCAACTCCAGTTTTTTCTCGCAGGATGCCGAGCAAATCCGGCTCGATACCGGCTTATCCGCCGAGCAGTCAACTGATGCTGTCGTCGCCAGAAAGAAGTTGATCGAGTCAGGGATCCCGCTGTCTGAGTCGCTGATGCCGGATGTGCTGGGAAGACTTAGACAACGATTCTCCTTCCGGGAGTCGGGGTTCTACACCATCATCGTATCAGCGTCAAATGCCGAGAACCTCGACGGCAGAGTGTTGTACTGCATTATGCAGATAACAAGAAATATCTCGAACTCCACAGAAATACAATATTACGAGTGGCGTTTCCTGCAATAGTCCCCTTGACTTTTCAACCCCGCGATGGTAGAGTCGACCGAAGACGGTTCGCAGCAATTGATTTCTGAGCTTTGATGTCGGTATCGCATATGCATATTTTCGATTATATCTTTGAAAACCCGCTATACCTCTTGAGGCTTTGCTCTGAGATCACGGTGCTGTTCTTTCTGATCTACAGCGCAATGTATTATCTCAGGGGCACTCGAGGAGCATACAGCCTTGCCGGATTGCTGATCGCGCTGATCATGCTGACCTTTCTGGCCGATTTCCTCGAGTTCGAGGTCATAAAATGGCTGCTCAACGGGTTGTGGACAATCTTCAGCGTCGCGTTGATTGTCATATTCCAGCCTGAGCTGAGACGCGCTTTTGCCCAGCTCGGCAGCCGGTCATTCATGAAAAAAATGCGGAAGAAAGAGACAATCGACGAGGTCGTCACCGCTGTAATCAATCTCTCGAACCAGCGTACAGGAGCTCTGATTGTTTTTGAGCGCGCAATAGGGATGAAGGCAATAATCAACAGCGGGATCGCACTCGAATCCCGGCTTAACCATTTCCTCATCGAGGCCATGTTCCACACGAAGTCCCCTTTGCACGACGGCGGCGTGATAATACGCGGCAACACAATAGTTGCCGCCCACTGCATATTCCCTCTGACCCACGAGAGTGAGCTGCAGAGGACCCTCGGCACGAGGCACAGGGCCGCGATTGGGATTACCGAGGAGACAGACGCGGTGGCGGTCGTGGTCTCCGAGGAGTCAGGGATGATAAGCCTCGCCTGCCGGGGAAGGCTGAAGCGGAACGTCAGCCCGGATGTCCTCTCGAGATACCTCAACGCGTTGCTGATCTCAGGCGAGAACGATTCGCTGGCAGGCGTTTTTGCGCCACAGCCGAAAGACGAGGACGACGATACGGGATTCAGCGAGGAGCCTATTGAGTTATGAGTAGCGAAGACAGCAAGAAAAATAAGTTCGGCTTCATCCCCGGATTTATCCGGCGCGACTTTCTCAGGAAGCTGATCGCGCTGTTCTTCGCTGTTCTCATATGGCAGAGGGTTGATTCCGAGATATCGGAGACTGAGACCTTCGGTTCCATCCCGGTGCATGTGACTTTGCCGGCATCACTTGACAGGGTGGACAATCAACCGCTGCTTGTCAGCGTGAAACTCAAGGGGTCCAGACGGCTGCTAAGCAAGCTGTCCGGAGCCGAGATCAACATCAACGCACGGCTCGGAGAACCAGACGCTCAACATAAGAGCCCCATGGTCGTCATGCATAGGATAGACTCTCTGAGGGATGTCAGTGTGCCCAGAGGAATAAGCGTGATGCAGGTCAAGCCGGAGATAATATCAGTGAGCGTGGACAAGCGGATCAGCCGCACGGTCCCCGTGAAGATGGTGCACTCGGGAATGCTGATGGACGGCTATTCCTTCAGGGTTGCCAGCCTGATACCGAGCGAAGTCACGATCACAGGCCCGGAGAGCATCATCAAGTTCATCAACGACATCAAGACAGAACCTCTGGCATTCCGTGTCGAGAACATTAACGACTTCGAAGTCGACCTCGCCTTGGCCAAAAGGGACAATATCGTCGCCAGCAGGCAAAGTGTCACGGCCTACATCGAGATTTTCAAGAGATACGATCTAAAGGAGTTTGTTGGCGTCCCCGTGAAAGTCCTTGGGGCTGCCGAGGCTCCTGCCAAGGTTTCCACCGAGCCCCGTGAGGTGATGGTGGTGGTCCATGGCATAAGGCGTTCTCTGGAGGTCATGGGGCTGGGGGATTTGAACGCCCACGTTGATATTTCCGGTCTGGCTGTACCAGGGAAGTACGCGCTCGATGTGAGGTGTTGGCTGGACTCTCCGGACATTAAGGTGCAGATGATCAAGCCGGAGCAGGTAGAGGTTAATCTGGAGCTGCCTTGAAATTCAGATACCAGAACGGTTGTTTCGATTGCGGATGCCGCACCAGGATCATGGGCATATTGAATGTCACGCCCGACTCCTTCAGCGACGGCAACGAATATTTTTCGGAGTCCGCCGCGGTAGCCCGTGCGCTTGAGATGCACCATGCCGGCGCGGATGTCATTGACATCGGTGGCGAGTCGTCCCGTCCGGGCGCGTCACCGGTGACGGTTGAAGAGGAAATGAAAAGGGTAATCCCAGTGGTCAGGGCTCTGAAGACTGAAAATCCAGAGATCGTGATAAGCGTAGACACCACTAAAAGCGAGGTCGCCAAGGCCGCATTGGATGAGGGTGCCGAGATAATCAACGACATCAGCGGACTGCTTGCCGACCCGCATATCGCGGCCGTAGCCGCCGCCTCGGGTGCCGGGCTGATACTGATGCATATGCGCGGAACACCGGCAACAATGAATTCGCTCAGGAATTACGACGACCTGCTGCAGGATGTCATGCGCGAGCTGGAGAATGCCGCCAAGAAAGCCTTGTCAGCGGGTGTCCCGCGAGAGTGCCTCATGCTGGACCCGGGTATCGGGTTCGCAAAAAATAAGGAGCAGAACATATTGTTGATAAAACATATATCGAGGTTCTCAGACCTTGGCTATCCCTTGCTTGTCGGTCCTTCGAGGAAGTCTTTTATCGGCGAGATCACGGGGCAGCGGGATCCTGCGAAAAGGGCCTGGGGCACTGCGGGTGCCGTTGCATGGCTGGCCTTCAGGCAGGTGGCTTTCGTCAGGGTGCATGATGTCGGACAGATGCGAGACGTTATCTCCGTCGTCGAGGGATTTTCTCGATCCTAGGAAGAAACATCATGGTCAATCCAGTAAGGCACAACCTTGTTCTTGTCAGCGACACCGGCGATGCCGGGGCACGCGAGATTATCGGGGTTCTCAAGTCGAGCTACTCCGTGGCGAGGGTAATTCTCATATCGAACGATTTGCTCGATGATCCGGGAATCGAGGATATCACGCTTGAGACCTTGCCGGAGAAAATAAACGGTCAGATACTGCGCCAAGTCGTGGAACTGGCCGACGACAATTCCTGCCCGTTCGCATGCTGCGCAGCGGGCACAGCACATGTCGGAATGGCAACCCTGAACGCAATGTCACTCGCGGCAAGATATTGCGACTCCCTGTGCTTCGCAAAAAAAGACGGAAGTAAAGGTTTGCAAGAAATCCCCTTCGTGCGCCTCAGATATCTTTACGCGGATAAAAAAGATGCATTGCGGCTCACGGCACACGATCTCGCCGACACCGCTAACTCGAGGATCTCACGCCTCATGGATGCCCCGGAGCTGACCCTCAGGCCAGACGACCTGACATGCAATGTTGGATATCAGACGCTCACCCTCGATGTCCCGGAATTCATTCTCTTCTGGCTATTCGCACTAAGATGCAAAAACGAAGTCGGCACAATACGATCAATTGCCGCACTGGCCGAGGAGTTCAACGCATTCACTCTCTCGACAACATCAACCGTGATGCCCGACATCTGCGAATTCCGCAAAAAATACCCGGAGGCCGACCAGGAAGTCATCAGAGCAAAACTCGATTCCGCAACATCAAAGATCCTCGACAATATCCCCTTCGACAACGGCCGTGACCTCATTATCCCCTACAAAGACGATAACTCCTTCGGATTCTCCTTCCCCCCACAAAACATCAACTGCCCAAGGAACTACTGATTGATAGACTCGCGAACTTCACAAGACGGTGTGCGAACAAGCCGATGGGTTGGTGCGAATGCGCCTGCGGGGCATCCTGCGCAAACTTTGTGGACGCAGAGGCAGTGCAAGCATTTCCCCCAGTCCCTTGAGCCCTTATGTCCATCTCGTCCGTGGAACATTCCCCGATTTGCACTCCAGAACTTTAGGACTTTAGAATTTCCTCTTCAATTACCCTTTTCCGAAACGGGCGATTCCAAGAACCACACCCAGCAGAACTGCCGCCGCTCCGGGATAGAACCAGAGAGGGGGTATCTCGCCAAACAACGGCACAGCGACGATTGCAACTATGATGAACTGCGCCGGGATGGAGAAGGCCAGCAGTTGCGACTTGGCATATTTCAGAAGGAACATCACAATCCCATGGCCCCCGACAGTGGGGAACAGGATCAGCCCGACCAGCGCCAACATGCTCCTGGTGTCTCCAAGTTCGATACCGCCGGCCAACGCGAAACCAAGCACACCCTGGACCAGCGCCGCCACAAGAAAGACCCCGGAGACAAACACCATCACGTTGTGCCCCGCACGGTACTTGCGGCACAGCACAAGATACGTCGCGCACATAAATGCCGATAACAGCGCAACCATGCTCCCGGGAAGATCGGCAATGCTAATTGTCGCCTGAAAAGCTCCCAGCCATATGGTCCCGGCCAGAGCGACCACGATACCCCAGTTCTCCCATTTGTTCGTGCGCTCACGGAGAAGCGTTACCGCTATAAACGGGGTTATCAACGGCTGCAGCGCTATAAAAAGCGCCGCATTGGCAAGGCTTGTATTCTGGATCGCCCAGCACCAGCTGGTGAAGTGCAGCCCCAGAAACACTCTAGGAAGCAGTGTGCCGACGGTGAAGAGCCGCTGACCGGGACTGTCCTTCATCACCTTGAGCGCAAAAGGTAGAAAAACCACGCCGGCACCGAAGACGCGCCAGAACCCTATGCTGGATGCGGGTATCTCGCAGTATCGAGTCAGTATTGCCGCGGCGGAGGCCAGCACCACCGAAGCCAGCCAAGCGGCAAGTATGTTCGTGTTCGTCATCTTTTGGGGGCACCCTCCCCTTCCGGAAGAATCATGCCTGCGGCCTCGAGTATGCCCCCGGCAACCATTGCCCCCTCGGGGACATCGTCCAAATGCCTCCTCCCGTGCCCTGTGAGGACATAAATCCCTGTTGCCCCCGCGTTCCTCGCAAGCTCGACATCGTGCGGATGGTCGCCGACAACGAAGGATCGGCGAAGGTCTATGGCGTGATCAGCCTCGGCGATCTTCAAGAAATGAACATTGGGCTTGATGCACCCGCAGCCGTCCCCGCGAGCATGGGGGCAGACATATGACTCTATAATATCGACACCGTGCCTGCGCAGCGTGTCGCTGACATAGTCGTTGACCTTCCGGACATCTTCGATCGTGATCCTCCCCAAGGCCACCCCGGGCTGGTTGGTCACTATAAAAAGCTTATATCTCTCACCTAGCCTGGACAAGGCCGCAAAAGTGTCGTCGAAAAATTCAACATGACTCGCACATGACAGATCCCCGCGATCCTCAATCAGAGTACCGTCACGGTCAAGGAATACTGCCCCGGCATTTTCCATTTTCATGCGATCCCAAGATAAGAAATAACTCCAGAGCCAATTCAACTCACGCTAAAATACCCTCGCATGCGAATTTCGCAAGCAACTGAGATGGATTGGAAAGATCAGGGCGAATGATTAGGATAAGCCCTGATGTTTTATTACCTCCTCGGATGACCGCATCTGGATTTTTCACTGCCTTCTAACCCTGTTTTAACATAGTGCTAACATCCGGCCTCTATCTTATCGCAATTGCAGGCAGGGAAATGTTCTCGGCCTAAGGAAGAGTTGGAATCAATAGAAGAAGGAGAGGTGAGAGATGACGAAAAGACAGATCATCGGGGGCATCGCGGCAGGAATCGTGGCATTCTCCGCGAACGCCCAGGACAAAATCGTGATTGACGGCTCGACAACCGTCGGGCCTATTGCGAAGGCTTTCGCCGAGTACTACATGTCGAAGAACCCCAAAGTGAACATCACCGTGAGTGAGTCTGGCAGCGGGAACGGGGCAAAAAGCCTCATCAACAAGACCTGCCAGATTGGTGCCATGTCACGGGCCATGAAGGACAACGAGTTCAAGGCTGCGGTCGAGAACGGCGTGTCGCCGACAGCACATGTCATAGCTCTTGACGGTCTCCCCGTAATAGTGCATCCCAGCAATCCAGTCAAGGGACTGAAGATCGAGCAGGTCAGGGATATCTACACCGGCAAGATAAAGAACTGGAAGGAAGTCGGCGGCCCTGACATGAATATCGTCGTCGTGTCACGAGACACGAACAGCGGCACTTACGAGACCTTCGAGTCGCTTGTCATGAAAAAGGATAAAATCCGCAGTGACGCAGAGCACGTCGGCAGCAACGGTGCAGTCAGGCAGCGCATACAGACCACGACCGGAGCAATCGGATATGCGGGGCTAGGATTCGTCGACAAGACCGTCAAGGCTCTGGAGATGAATGGCATATATCCCACTGTCACGACGGTACAATCGGGGCAATACCCGATATCCCGCGCACTGTATATGTACACAGACCGGTACCCTGGCCTCGGCACCCCGCTTTACCAGTTTGTGACCATACACCTCACCCGGAACGGGCAGGAAATGGTCGAGGAAATCGGGTTTGTACCAGTCACCGCATACAAGTTGGACTGACTCGCAGAACTTAAAAACCGAAAAAGGCCTGCTTGTAGAGAGCGCCGATTTCAAAAGACATTCTGGCCGGGGACTTCACTCTCCGGCCAGAATTTTTTCTCCTTGGCAGATTGCATAGATTCAATCGCATGTTAGATTAGTTGTCCCAGTGTGCGGGCACTCAATCCGGGAGAGAAAATGAAGATTGTTGACGGCGAGATCTATATAGGCGGGATATCGGCCAGTGAAATAGCGTGTCTTTACGGCACGCCGACCTACGTCTATGACGAACAGGCGATAAGGGCAAACTACAGGCGGGCGTTTTCTGCGTTCAGCCGGTACTACCCCGACTTCAAGTTTTTCTACGCCGTAAAGGCGTGCAACAACCCTGCGGTATGTTCGATACTTGTTGACGAGGGTGCGGGAATAGATGCCGCGAGCGTGAACGAGATAAAACTGGCAGCGAGTCTCGGCAAGGGCGGCGAGGAGATTATGTTCAGCGGCAACTTCCTGTCAGAGGACGACATCCGTCTGGGTCTTCAAAGCGGGGCGATCTTCAATCTGGACGACATTTCTATACTCCCGAGGGTGCTCAAACACGGCACGCCCGAGATCATCTCCTTCAGGGTAAATCCCGGTTACGGGCGGAGCAACGTCGGAGAGTTCGTGACCAATGCCGGCCCAAATGCCAAGTTCGGGTTGCATCCTGATCAGGTGATGGAAGCCTACAAGTCGGCCAAGGATGCAGGGATAAAGCGCTTCGGGGCACACATGATGCCCGGCTCGTGCATAACCGACTGCGACTACTTCCCCTTCATCACCGGGCTCCTGATGGATATTGTCGGTAAGGCCGGGCGCGAGCTGGGGATAGATTTCGAGTTCATAGACCTTGGAGGTGGCCTTGGCATCCCCTACCTTCCTGATGAGGACAAACTGGATCTGGAGAGGGCTGCCGAGCTGACATCCGAGATGTTCAAAAGCAAGATATCCGAATACGGGCTTGCCCCGCCGCGTCTAAAGATGGAGCCGGCGAGATATTTTGTCGGGGATGCCGGATTCATCGTCGGCCGGGTACACTCGATCAAGCACTCGTATAAGAACATCATCGGCACCGACATCGGGATGAACACCCTTGCTCGCCCGGCAATGTACGGGGCTTATCACAACATACTGGTCAACCGCAAGGAGGGTGATCCCCGGGCGACCTTCGGGCTCTGCGGCCAGCTTTGCGAGAACACTGACTTCTGGGTCAAGGAGCGGGAGCTGCCGTCCACCATCTGCGAGGGCGACATCGTGGTCGTCGAGAATGCCGGAGCCTACGGATATGCGATGAGCTACCAGTACAACGGCAGGCTCAGGCCTGCAGAGGTGCTGGTAAACGGCACAAAGCACGCACTTGTCAGGCCGCGCGAGGAATATGAAGACATGGTCCGCGGAACCTCGATACCCGACTGGCTCGGGTCAGGGAAAAAGTGATTTAGCCAGGAAGGGCATCGAAATATGAGCGCAAAACCGACGCGTGGATTCAAGGCATACACGATACTTGCTCTCGATGGCTTCGCGATGGGGTCGGCCAACGTCATCCCAGGAGTCTCCGGCGGCACCATGGCATTCATTTTGGGGATATACGAGGAACTGATTGACTCAATACGCAGATGCGCGTCGGCAGACAGCATGAAAATGCTTGCCAGACTGGATTTCAAGGGGCTTTTCCGCGAGCTTCCCTGGCGTTTTTTGATTGCAGTCGGCACCGGTGTGCTGGCAGCGATAGCCACGATGGCGAAGGTGCTTAGCCATACTCTGGACACGTATCCGGAGATCACCTTCTCGTTTTTCTTCGGGCTGATCCTGGCATCTATATTCACGGTTCTCAAGCGCATCGGGAAATGGAGGGCCGACAGGTTTTTTGCGATGTTCGCAGGCGCTGTGGTGGCCTATCTGGTGCTGACACTTGTCCCGGTGGAGACTCCCCACACCTGGTGGAACCTCTTCCTCTGCGGGGTTATAGTGGTGTGCGCGATGATTTTGCCGGGCATATCAGGGTCTTTTCTGCTTCTGATTCTTGGGCAGTACAAATACGTCCTCGACGCGGTGAACGAGCGGAATGTCATGGTGCTGGCGTGGCTTGCTTTGGGCTGTGCCGCCGGCCTGGCGGGCTTCGTGCATCTGCTCAACTGGCTTTTTAAAAAGTTCCACGACCCGACAGTCGCCACGCTGATAGGCTTCATGGCAGGTTCGCTATGGAAGCTGTGGCCATGGCAGGAGAGAAGTCAGGTACTCGTGAAATCAGCCGGCGAGGTGTTCAAACTCAACCTGCCTGTCGATACTTTTCGCCTCGAGCAGACACTCATCTCGGATCCTGCTGCGAAAATCAAGACGCTGGTCACTAGGAATGTCCTGCCGGAGACCCTTGACCATAATTTCTGCTTCGCCATCCTGGCTGCCCTCGCCGGACTTGTCATCGTGATACTAATGGAACGTTCAGCAAGCAAAAAGGACAGCCGTGAAACCAAAACCGACACAACGGTTCAGCCTCAGGAACAGAAGAATACAAGATGAATCTCGCAAACAAAATCACAATCGCCCGTATCGTGATGGTCTTTATCTTCCTCATAGTCTGCAATGTGGACGAGTATATCGCCGACGATGGCTTGCGCTATGCCTGGCGGGTCATGGGGCTCTGCTTCATAATCTTTGCCGGCTTGACGGATATAGCGGACGGCTACATCGCCAGGAAATATGACATGGTGACGGATTTCGGCAGGCTCATGGACCCTCTTGCCGACAAGATATTCATGGCGACTGCCTTTGTAATGCTTGCAGCCAAGCAGTTTCTTCCCGGCTGGGTGGCGGTTGTTATCCTTTGCAGGGAGTTTTTGGTCACCGGTCTGAGGCTGCTTGCCGCCGGGAAGGGCGAGGTGATTTCCGCCGACACCACCGGGAAGATAAAAACCCTCTCCCAGATGATATTCCTCGCAGTCGGCGGATCTATGTGGGTAGGCTGGATAGACCCGGCATCGGCGAAGAAAAGCCTGTTGTGGACATTTTACTACAGTGCCGTAGCCGCACTTACGGTATATTCCGGAATCGTCTATTTCGTGAGGCACCGCAGTCTTTATCAAGAAGATGTCTGATGCCATGCTGCAATTGCAGGCAACTGCTTATTCCAGGATAACAACTGAAGCTTCCCACCACATAATCGAAATCGGGTCTCCGAATCGATACCGTGTTTGAATGGACGGGTTAAAGGTGCCGATCCCGATAGCGATTTCGATGTCAGTCGGATTGGTTCTCAGAAGGCGACTCGGCATAGCGGTACCGTTTTGTAACAGAAGAAAGCGTGCGGGGTTTGAGCCTCAGGGCATCGTAGAAGGTTACATACAACATCATTGAGATGAGCAGCACGACGAAAACCACGAAAAGCGGCTTGACTATCTTAGCCGACATGGGTTTTCCCACAGCCATCTCGTAGAGAGCGAGCACGATATGTCCGCCGTCCAGCACTGGCAGGGGCATGAGATTAAGGATCGCAAGGCTGTATGTGATGAGCACCAGCAGCCCGACTACAGGCATTATCCCCCCGTGGGAGAACGCCACCCCGATCCCCCTGACTATGCCGATAGGGCCGCTGAGATGCCTCGGTCTCAGCGTGCTCTTCCGGGACATTATCCCTCTCAGTGACTTATAGGTCATGCTGACAACCATCTCGAACTGACGGATCGGGGTCGGGTACTCCTTGATGACCAATTCCAGCCCTATGTCCTCGGCCCTGTAAGGATAGAACGGTTTGGGTGTCAGAGTCTTCTCCAGCCTCCTCCCATCACGCTCGATGACTATCGGCAAATCCCTGCCACCGCTGTCGCTGACCGTACGGATAAAGTAATCGAAATCGGTGATATCCCTGCCGTCCAGCTTCAACAGCCTGTCGTAGCGCCTGAACCCCTGCCCTTCGGCGGGTGTTCCCGGAGGAATGTAGCTTATCCAGAAAGGCATCGAGTAGCTGTAGGTGACCTCCATCCATGACTTGTCCTTTGCTTCATCTCCAGTCGTGATGTGTTTTGTGAATTCGAGCGGCTCATCGCCGCGCTTGACCAGAAAGCTCACGGGCACACCATCTTTTTTACCGGCTACCCTTTCAAGCATCTCCTCACTGTCAACCAATCTGCCATCTATTCTCAGTATGTTGTCACAGACTTTGAAATCCATGCCGCCGTAATCGACTCCAGCTCCCGCCGGGCCGACCGCCGAGACCACTGCATTAAAGCTGTCCGAAAGCTGTATTCCCGCACGGTAGGTCAAGCTGTGGCTGCCCACAGGCTTGATCGGGCCAATCTCCATGCGCTGCGAATTCCGCAGCACAGTGAATCTGATCTCATGGCCCTCGTTCATCCGGAGAGCCATGAGCAAATCATCCGAATCGGTCATCTCCCTGCCGTTGAGCTCTAATATGACGTCTCCTGTCCTCAACCCGGCAGAATCGGCCTGAGATCCAGGCTTTACGACACACTCGAGAGGGACGAGAGGCAAAAAGAACGGGTAGGCTATCTTCTCCTCGGGCATCTTCTTCTCGTTGGGCTCGGGCGTATAGACCACCTCGAATTGCCTGCCGTCACGCCTGACCCCCAATGTCACATCGCCTTCGGTGAACAGTATAGCCCTTACAAATTCGTTCCATGAATAGACGAAGCTTTGTCCGTTGACTGAGGTAATGACATCCCCCTGCCTGAGCCCTGAACGGTACTCCGGGCTGTCGTCGTCAACAGCCCTGACCTTTATCTCACTCATCTTCGGAGTGTCCTGGGGAACCCCGACCCACCATACCAGAAGGCTTAACGCCAGACCGAACAAAATGTTGAAGAAGGGCCCGGCAAAGGCGGTAACAATACGGTCCACAGGCTTTGCCGCAGGAAGGGGATTGCCATGCTCGTCCTTCGGCTCCCCAGTAGCGTCTATCTGCGGCAGGTCAACGTAGCCGCCACAGGGAATACAGCCAATCCTATAGTCTATGTCGTTGTGCCTGAAACCCCAGACCTTCTTAAACCCGATGGAGAATGCTACAATATGCAGTTTGCGCCATTTTGCGGCAAGGAAGTGCCCCAGCTCGTGCACGAATATGCACAGACCCAAGAGAAAAAGTGCAAGCATTAGTCCGGCAAGAGTCATTTTTTTATATCTACCTCAATTTCAATTCCGAGGCGATCTTTCTCGCCTCCTTGTCCGCGCATAGAATAGCATCAAGTCCCGGCCGGTCAAGCGGCTTGTGCGAACTCATCACTGTTTCGATTGTCCTCCAGATGCCGGTGAAGGGGATATCCTTGCTGCAGAAACGCTCGACAGCCACCTCGTTCGCGGCGTTCATGACAGCGGGCATGGTCCCCCCCTCCCTCATCGCCTCCACAGCGAAATTGAGCGACGGGAAACGCTCCCTGTCGGGATATTCGAACGAGAGACTCGCGAATCTCGCAAAATCCAGGCTTTCCAATGCCCCAGGGAGCTTGCGCGGGTAGGTCAGGGCATACTGGATGGGAAAACACATGTCGGGGGTGCCCATCTGCACCAGCATGGTACCGTCGATAAACTCCACCATAGAGTGAATCACCGACTGGTGGTGTATTATCACGTCAATCTTTTCGCCGGGCATGTCGAAAAGCCAGTGTGCCTCGATGATCTCAAGCGCCTTGTTCATCATCGTCGCCGAGTCAACTGTGACCTTTATCCCCATATCCCATGTCGGGTGTTCAAGGGCATCCTCGAGGGTCGCAGACTGCATCTGGCTTGAAGTCCAGTCCCTGAAGGCCCCGCCACTTGCTGTCAGAATTATTCTTGATATGTCCTCGTGCCTCCTTCCCTCAATGCACTGGAAAACAGCACTGTGCTCGCTGTCGACCGGCAGCACCCTGACATTATGTCTCGACACTTCCTCCATCACCAGCCCGCCGGCCATAACAAGCGCCTCCTTGCTTGCAAGAGCTATGTCCTTCCCCGCCCTTATCGCAGCCAGAAGAGGCATAAGCGAGGCCGAGCCGACTATCGCGCAGACAACCAGATCCACCTCGGGAAGTGAAACCAGCTCGACTATCCCCTCCTCACCCGAGAGCATTTTGCAACCTGCTGGCAAAAGCCTCCCAAGCTCTTTCGAGTCGCCGTCTCCACCGATAACGGCGTACTCGCTCGACAACTCCGCCGCCTGCCTCGCAAGCTTCTTCACATTGACACCTGCTGCAAGACCAAAAACATGAAACTCACCGCCAAGATGTCTCACCACCTTAAGCGTGCTGTCGCCGATGGAGCCCGTAGACCCCAATATCACGATGTTCTTCCTTTTGTCGCCCATAAGCCTCTACAATACACCCATGCCGGTTTTTTTCCCTCTGCCTTTCCATTTTTTATTCAATGATCCGATTTGAAAACTCCCCGTGGCCGCGCACGGCTTGCCATTTTGGATGCGAGGCCACGCTGATGCGGAGACAGGCATACCTTCTAAAACGCACTTGACTTCGCAAACCGTATGGATTAACTTCCCATAGCATTGCCTGAGGCAGGAGGCATAAAGATCACAGGCAGATCATAATTCATGGACAGCGAGCCTCGGCACATCAAAGCGGCGGCAATATACAGATGTACACTGAAATCATTCGCAGGAGGAACAAGTGGAAGAAGAACTTTGTTCTTTGCCTGCTCGTGACCTTTGCTGCCCTTCTGGCATGGGTTGCCTTCAGGCACTACAAACCTTTTGCAGTTTTTCTGGGCCGCCCCGACTACGGCATCATCATCGAGGATGCCGCGAAAAGACATGGGGTGGACCCTCCACTTTTGAAGGCTTTGATCTGGCAGGAGAGCCGCTTCAAACCAAATGCCACGGGGAGGCATGGCGAAATAGGATTGATGCAGATCAGGCCGGAGTTCGGCGCCGTCACCGACTGGGAGCATGAAAACAAGGTCAAAGTCCGCTGCAAGGGTCTTCTATACCAGCCAGAGCTGAATATCGAGATAGGCGCGTGGTATCTGGGCAGGGCGCTCCGGAGATGGTCTGAGTACAAATTCCAGCACGAGCTCGCCTTGTCTGAATATAACGCCGGACTGCATGGGATGCAGCCTTGGGTCCCCGGCAGCCATGACGGAGATGTCATGGAGAAAATCACCATCCCATCCACCAGGGCATACATCTCGAATATCATGCTGAAGTATCAGGAGTACGCCGAGTGCAGGCAGGCGGAATGATTTGTGTTTGAATCCCTTACGGGCCCTGCCCCGACCGCTCCGGCGTGGCATTCGCGAAGCCGGGAAATCTGTTCACGGTTCACGGTTCACGGTTCACGGTTCACGGTTCACGGTTCACGGTTCACGGTTCACGGTTCACGGTTGCTGGTTTTCCTGA
>JAFGFR010000245.1 GCA_016930955.1 Victivallales bacterium
AAACATCGCCGTTAAATCTTCGAATGTTATCGCCGGTTCTTTCATTCTGACTCCTGAATTCTGACTTCTGACTACCTGAGCAGTCACGTTTCAGACATCATAACCTCGAGGAGGTTGAAGGTTCTAGAGCCAGTTTAAAAACTCCGCGAGAACCGCGTTGGGAGCGCAGGTGCGGCAGACGGTGCAGCGAAATAGCTGGTGCATACCCTCAGCTGTCTGTGCCTGCCATTTCGCCGTGGCGAATGCCGTGCCCTTGCCTCAACCCTTTGGTCGGCAAGCTCTTCTGGCGCTAATTCCACGCCGGAGCGGTCGGGACAGGCCAAGCAGGTATGCCGGCTTCCGCATCGGCGTGGCCTCGCATCCCAAATGGCAGGCCGCACGGGCACGGGGAGTCTTGAAATTGGCTCAACTCTCTATGGATTATTGACGGTAAGAAGTCTATGCTCAGGCGACATTTTTTTTTGCGGAGCCGGATTTGAAGAAGGGGATGCCGGAGAATTTACCTTGAAGACGTGTATTTCCAGCAGCGAGCTCGACTGGCTCGCCGGGACTGGAGGAGATTTCGGGCGAGACATATGCAAGGGCGATGGCATGTGACAACGACGGGGAAAATGTGCCGGAGGAGACTGTTCCGCAGGGCTCGTTGTCCACGATGACCTGTGCGCCCTGCCTGGCGGTTCTGCGCCCCTCGAGTTCTATGCCGACGAGTTTTTTTGCCGGCGGCGAATTCCGCAGTATCTGTATCCCAGGGAAATTCCTGTCTGGAGCGGGGATGATCATTCGCCCGAATCCAGCCTCGAGCGGGGTAGTCTGGTCGTCCAGTTCATGACCGTACAGAGGATAAGCCATTTCGAGTCTGAGCGTGTCCCTTGCACCTAGACCAGCAGGCTTGACTGAAGGGTGCTTGAGTATAAGGGTCCAAAGTCTGACGGCATGGTCGGAGTGGAAATAAATCTCGAAGCCAAGCTCGCCGGTATAGCCTGTCCGGCTGAGAAGCACGGGGATGCCCGCTATCTCTATGCCTATGAAATTATAGTACTGCGGCAGGGAGCGTTTGCCAAAGCCGAGGTCTGCCAGCACGTCGGCGCTGCCGGGACCCTGTAGATCGAGCTTTGCAGTGAAATCCGACTCATCCTGGATCGTGATGTTCTCGGGGAGTAACTCCGATAGCCTGTCGAAGTCCTTGCGTATGCACCCCGCGTTGACAACGATGTAGAACTCCTCGATGCCAATACGGTACACGATGAGATCGTCAACTACTGTGGCACGGTCTGTGAGCAGGAAGTTGTATCTGCACGAGCCCACGGCCTGCGACGAGACCGGGCGTGGGAATATCTTGTCCATTGCCTCGGCCAGGCCTGTGCCGCGCAGCCTGAACTCACCCATGTGGCAGATGTCGAAGAGCGATGCCGCCGAACGTGTATGCAGATGCTCGGCGATGATCCCCTCGCCATACTGCACCGGCATCTCCCACCCGGCGAAAGGCACCATCCTCGCGCCGAGGGCAAAATGCTCCTTCTTTAAAGGTGTCTGCCTGATATTTCCACCGGTCGGTGTCTCCATAAAGGCTCCATTGACCCCCGCAAACAAAAAGCAATGGTGGAGCATAGCGGATTCGAACCGCTGGCCTTCACACTGCCAGTGTGACGCTCTAGCCAACTGAGCTAATGCCCCGACTCCAGTAAGGCGTGTAAGATATATCCTGATGATTGAATGTGCAAGCGGTGGAATTTAAAAATGTTAGGGAGGCAGTGTTTTTTTTCAGGGCTCGAATCCGAGGCGAGGGGGTCGGACAGGCGAGGGTTGACCCTGAAGACGGGCAGTTTGTTAGGAATTGATTAAGAATATTTTCAAAATTGATTTGTTTTTATCGGAGGATCTGTTAGATTAGGGTCTGTCTCGCCCTAGCTCGAGCTGGGAGGTGTCTTTTTGTCTGGCGGTTGGGCAGGGAGCGAGGAGGGAAAAATTAAAAACAATGAGGAGGAGAGTGATGGAAAAGGAAGAAAAAAAGGGGACTTCTTCGCAGAACGTGTTGAATGTGATCTTGGTAATCATCTGCGGCGCGATCATGGGGCTGTTCGTCTACGACTACATCAACAAGAACAACCAGATAGCCGAGCTGCGCGATGCCGAGCGTGAAAGCGCGAAGCAAAGCACGAAGGAGCTTGAGGTCAAGTGGGAACAAAGGGTCAATCGTCTTGCCGACATTTATCGCGACACATCCATGAGCAACGTCCCTGTTGCAGCAGAGGCTGTTGTCAGCGGCGATGAGAACGAGCGGATCAAGTCGGACATAGCCCGGAACATCTCCCAGAACCTGTCACCCATAATGGCCAAGATTGACGAGGGGCACGGGATGACCAATGAGAAGCTTGACAAGATCATGAACGACCTGATAGAGCTTATCGACAAGGAGATTCAGAAGGGTGTCCAGCTTCGGCAGCAGATGGCCGAGGAAATAGCCAAGGAGCGTGCGATAGCTGGCGTTCTGCAGTCCCATCTGACCGAGACTCAAAAGATTGTCTCTGAACTTAACGGTTTCACCAGTGAGATGAAGGGTCTGTATCTTTCAGAGAAGCCCGACGATTCCGCCTTCGGTGACATCGGGCGCGCGGCGATGTGCGTGCCGCAGTTTGCCAAGAACGTTCTGACCTTCGACTGGTACACATCGACTGACCGGATAAGGGCAAAGAACGAGTTGGATGCCAAGCACCGTGAGATCATGGACAGGTTCGAGGCGGTCGGCAAGGACGGCGTGGAGATCAGGCGTGTGCCCCTGGTGAGCGTGAGGAGGAATTTCTTTGACTGGGATATCAGGCCTCACGTCGAGAGGAAACCTGAAGAGCCAGAACTGGTCAAGTGATACAAAGGCAGTTCTTTATCTTGCTGATTGTCATGACGTTCTGCCGTTTTTCGATTGCGGCAGAACGTTTTGTCGTTATAGGCGAGGCAGAGGCGCCCGATATTTTGGCAACATCGCGCAGCTTCGGCATGTTTGCGGAGAAGTTTGTCCCGGGTGCTCAGATCATGATCATCGGAACTGTGGTTGCACTGAGCTTCGACCCAAGGCTGTCGAGGTTCGACATTTCATCAAGGATAAGAATTAGTTGTCACGGTGACACGTCCGACAGCGCGGCGCTGCCGGCGCTTGCCCTTATGACCCGCTGCCGGGGCTCCAGGGAGCTTCCTCCCGATTTGCGCCTTTGGAAAAAGGGCCCGGCGTTCCCTGTTAAAGCGCAAGGGAAAAATCTGGCTGTCTCAACTTCTGGAGCCCTGCTCGATGCTCTTCAGGACGAATATGCTCCCTTTGCCGCCGAGGGAGATGATCTCGTGCTTAAAATGTATCCCTCGAGATATATACAGGGCTGCCCGGGCAACGTGCCGATCGTAAAAGAGTACATCGAGAATGCCATAAACGCGAAAAACGCGGGATGGGAACTGCCAGACAGCGAGACCATGGAACGTGTTCTCCGGCAGATCAAATCCATGACGCTCAATCTAGTGGTCGAAGGGTCTCAAATTAAGTTGTCCCTTGATGCCCTAGGAACGGAAAACTCGGAATTTGTCACCGTTCTTGCCGCACTTCCAGACGGCGAGATTGATATCAAGACCCTTTCGTCGGTCGTGAAAAGACTGGCGGGGGACAACTCGTTCGATCCTGTTAGCGCCCTCGACAGCGCCATTTATACAATTTTCTCGAAAATTTTTCCGAACTCTAAACCCAAAACATTCGAGGGTCTTTGCAGCATCAGGGCCTCACACGACAAGACATCAATGAGAGTCGTTGCTTTGCTTACGCAAACTGCTCTTGAAGAGGCGCTTACGAAGTCTGGAATAGATTTGCCGCCCCATCGCTGAGCATCTGTAGGGATGCTTCTGTGGAATTTCATCGGCACAGCGAATCCCGTTATAGCCAATCCCTACGACAAGGAAATATTTGCGAAAGTTAGTTGCATTTTTGATGTGTTGTGATAAATTGACCGTAGGAAGGTTTTTTTACTGAATGAACGTAATGTATTAAATAAGTGTTCCGGGCATTTATTCTTGTCTGGACAGTCAGGACATTTAAAGAGAAATCAGGAGGATCGGTTATGGCTATGTTCAATAAGGTTATGAATGTTCTTGTTTTCGTTCTCTCCATATGCGCCGTGATTTTCGGGTTCTTTCTTTTCGAGAAGCGTGATGAACTGAGGAACCGCGGCGACAAGATGGCGAAGGCGATCAACACCGTTTCGGCCACTCTCGACAGGAACAGCAACACCGAGTTCGCAAAAAGACTTGTCGCAGGCAAACTCGAGCTGGATCCCGAAAAAGATCCAGCGGCAACAACGAACCAGAAGATATCCCTCTACCACGACAACTACAAGAATCTCGATACCGTCCTCAGGCCCTTCCAGGATCAGGCCAACTCGATAATGGCACAAAGAGACCTGCTCGGCATAACCCTCAACAACGTCATGATCACCCTTGAGGTTCCGCAGGCCGACAACTACGCGGCGATCAACTTCCAGCATGTTGACAGGTACGAGGACACGCGGACTGAGCTTTTGGGGGTGGTCAAGAAGGTCAATGACCGTGACAATGCCCTTGTGAGACAGATTGCCGATTCAGCGAGGGTCATAGGCTTTACCCTCGACACCGACTCGCTTAAGAGCCTCGACGATTTCAGCTCTCCTCTCGAGACTTTTGGTGGCAAGGTGAGTGCTCTGAAGACACGCTCGGACACCTATGCCAGCCACATAAGGAAAGTTTGCAGTGTTCTCGAGGTTTCCACTCCTTCCCTCGATGGTTCTGACTATGCCGATGCCCTGTCCACTGCACTAAATGGCGTGCAAAATGTCAAGGACGAGTTCGAGGCCACAAAAATTGACCTCAGGAACACGAAGCAGAAGCTTGCCGAGACCGAGACGAGGCTGAATCAGGAGATCGAGAAGGTGGCCAAGCTTGAAGTTGAGGTGGACAAGCTTAAGAAGGAGATAGCCATTTTAAAGGGGGACGAGGGCGGCGAAGGCGGCTTCGAGGAGCTCGGCAGGGACTTTCTTGTCAACAAGCTCGAGGGAAGCGTCCTCAAGGTCAATAAAAAGTGGGATTTTGTAGTGATAGACCTTGGTCGCGAGGCGGAAAAGAACGTGATGATTCGCGGCACGAAGGAGAACCCCAAACCTGTGACTGTTGCGCTTCCCGAGGGTAGGGTCATGGACATAGCACGCGGCAACAGATTTCTTGGCCAGATCAAGATCACCCGCGTGAATGACAGGTGTGCGATAGGCGATATCATCGCCGACTCCAAACAGGGGGATATTGAACCAGGCGACAGGGTGTTCTTTGCCCGGGCTCTAAAAACTGGGGAGGATGCTGAAGCGCCTGGTGACGACGGTGCGGCGGAGGCGGCACCGGCGGCGGCACCAGCGGCGGCACCAGCCGAAGACGACGACAACGGCTTCGGCGACGACTGGTGATTATTACAAAGACGGAGGGATTCAAAATGTACAAGTCCGTGGCTTTTACGATAATAACCGTGCTGACTGTTATATGCCTTGCGGCAGCGGTGGTGATGCAGATGCAGGAAATGAGCATATACGAGATGTTACCTTTCTGAGAGGGCTGTGTAGGACAACAGGATTGAACGTGTAGGAATGTTTTCTGGAAGAAATTCCAACAAGGCCGCTTTGCCTGACCCTTCGTCGTTGCGCGGCTAGGTTAGGTGAGCGCATCGATTGAAGCTGTCCACTGGACGGCTTTTTTTATGCAGGAGAAATTGGCCCCATGTCTAAGAGTTTCGTTGTTTTTCTGCTGTTGGTGCTTCTGAGCCTCCTTCTGAGCTCATGTTTTGCGACGACCGAGCGTGAGAGACGCGGAGTGAGCCACATCCCGTTCAACACTCCGGATCAAGGAAGGGGAAGGACTTTCGACGGGGATTTCTAGTGGAGCTGACAGAAGGACAAGCCGTGACGGCAGCGATTGGAATTGGCTCGTATCTTGCTGGGGCAGTTCCTTGGGCCTACGTTTTGGGCAAGGTCAATGGGATTGACATCCGTGATCACGGCAGCGGGAATGTCGGGGCGACGAATATCCGCAGGGTTCTGGGGTGGAAGTGGGGTGTGCTCTGTTTCTTGCTTGACTTCCTGAAGGGTTTCACCCCTGCGCTTGCGGCTGTGCTTATGGTCGGGCACGGGAGGTTCGGGATAGACGATTTTGCAGTCGTCACGGCCTGTCTGGCCGCAGTGGCAGGACATGTATGGCCGGTGTTCTTGGGATTCAAGGGAGGCAAGGGGGTCTCGACCATAGCCGGAGTGCTTCTTGCCGTGGCTCCGTTGTCGCTGCTTTTCGGCGGTGTGATTTGGTTTTTGGTCTTCAATTTCTCGCGTTACGTATCCCTCGCAAGTATATCGAGCGCGGTTTTTCTGCCCTTGAGCGCAGTATTCTTTTCCGTCTCATGTATATATCCTTTGTCGCCCATTCTTCAAGGGATGCTTTTCGGCATGTCCTTCCTTGTAATTCTCAGGCACAGGGGGAATATTAAAAGGCTTTTGGAAGGGACTGAGAACAAGTTCGAGAGGAAGCGGGGCAACACAAGTGAAAAACAAGTTTGAAGCAGCGGTGTTGAGCGACGGGGCATGGGGTACGGCGCTGGCCTTGACATTGCTTGACAACGGACATTGCGTGAAGCTGTGGGGGCCCTTCCCGGATTATCTGGGCGAGATTCGCGAGACTGGCGAGAACCATCGTTTCCTTCCCGGTGTCCGTATCCCTGAAAACCTTGAGCTGCTCCGTGACATGGGCGACGCTGTCGCCGACGCGGAAATAGTGGTTCTGGCTGCCCCTGTGCGCTATTGCAGGGCGACTCTTGAGAGGTTCGCACCATTGGCCAGGGAAGGCCAGCTGGTGCTCAACGTTGCAAAGGGTATAGAATGCGGTTCGCTCAAGAGGATAAGTGAGCTTTGCGAGGAGATCCTTGGGCGGAATGTGCGCTATGCGGTCCTTTCCGGGCCGAGCCACGCGGAGGAGGTAGCCCTCAAAATGCCTACCGCGGTGGTCGCCGCCTCAGACGACAAATCGATCGCCGAAAAAATCCAGCAGGCATTCATGAACAAATATTTCAGGGTATATACTTCAAGCGACGTTCCCGGCGTGGAGCTGGGCGGGGCGTTGAAAAACGTGTTCGCGATAGCTGCAGGCATAGTTGACGGGATGGGTCTCGGCGACAACGCTAAAGCGGCACTCATGACCCGCGGTATAGCTGAGATGGCCCGGATGGGAGTTGCTATGGGGGGGCTTTCAGAGACTTTTTCAGGGCTAAGTGGAATTGGAGACATGATTGTGACATGCACGAGCGGCCACAGCAGGAACCGTCGTCTCGGCGAGGCGCTTGGGAAAGGAAGGATCCTCCCGGATATCCTCGATGATATGGGCATGGTAGTGGCCGAGGGAGTCGGAACGACAGAGAGCGGGTTCCATCTGTCGAGATCAAAGGCGCTGGACACCCCGATAATAGACGAGATGTTCGCTGGACTCTACAATGGCAAGGATCCACGCGAATGCCTGCGTGATTTGATGGGGCGCAAGGCAAGAAGAGAGTTTGACTGACTACGACTCGTCTCGGATTCAGGCGATATTTCAAGTTATGGGAGGCTTGTTGAAATGAAAATATTTGAGCCGATTTCAAAACTACCCGTGACCGCGCGGCCTGCTATTTTGGACGCGAGGTCACGCCGATGCTGGAGCGGGCATACCTGTATGGCCTGTCCCGACCACTCCGGCATGGCATCCGCGCCAAAAGAGCTTGCCGCCCAAAGGGATAAGGCGGAGGCACAGCATACGCCACAGCGAAATGGCAGGCACAGACAGCTTCGGGTATGCACCAGCCATTTCGCCGCACGGTCTGCCGCGCCTGCGCTCCCAACGCGGTTCACGCGGAGTTTTGAAATCGGCTCATTTGGCTCATCTATCTTCTTTTTGTTTTGTCGTGCATTTGTGGTTTCGGGATTGCTGCTGGTGTCTTGTGCAACGGAGGGCAAGTTGAAAGAACTGCCCCCGCTCGGAACCGAAGAGCTGAGGCTTCTAAAGATCATGGGAGGCAGAGTGCTTGAGGACGGCAACATCGGCATCGGCGATGTGACGGTTCTACGCAGGACTAGAGAGCTTACCATGCCAGGGTATGTCAACATAAACCAGGGCGAGCTCGAAGTACTTATTTCCTCCCCGATGGGCAGGACGCACGAGAGCCTGCTTGTCAGCGACATAGACCCCTATCATCTGCAGATGGCATTGTTCCTGATCGGCGCCCGCAATGGCACACGTATGCCGCCTTTGTTGCCGCAGGGAGGGGATGATGATTCCAAGGCAACACTTTCGCAAGGGTCCCTAATAGACATCTGGGTCGAGCTGGATGGGGTTGACAGGTTTCCGATAGAAAAGTGGCTGAGGAACAGGAAGACCAACCGTGAGGTCGAGCGGAAAGGATGGGTCTTTGTCGGGTCGAGCTTCTCTCCCGGCAAGGTTTGTCTGGCAACGAGGGAGGGGAATATCGTCAACACGTGGAGTTTCGGCAACACCATATTGGACAATCCTTCCCCGACCGGAAACACTGACGACTACTTCGAGTCGTATTCCGAGAGGATGCCGGAGTTCAAGACCCCGGTGAAAATATACATGACCCTGCGCGAGTAGCTCCCCGGATAAAAGCGATTCTGCGCATCTTAAGGTTTAAATCTTAAGGTTTAAATGGACACATTTCGCATAAAAGGAGGATGCCCGCTCTCGGGCAGCGTCAGGATCAGCGGCAACAAAAACTCCATACTGCCCATGATTGCTGCTTCGCTGCTGACCGACGAGGAGGTGGTCTTACGCAATGTCCCTGACATCCTGGATGTCAGGAACATGCTCGAGGCCGCAGATCACCTTGGTGTCCAGACAACTTTCAGGGACAAGAACACGCTTGTCCTCTGCTCCGAGAAGCTGAACCGTTGCGATATTCCGCGGCGACTGTCGTCCCTCACCAGAACCTCGATACTTTTTGCGGGACCCCTGCTTCACCGCTGCGGCAGAGCGGTCTTTTTCTCTCCAGGGGGTGACGGCATAGGACGGCGCAGGCTGGACTCCCACTTTTACGGGCTTACCGTGCTCGGTGCGGAATACTGCTCCGGCAATAGCCCGTTCAAACTGACAGCATCCCGCCTCAGGGGAAGGGAAATGTTCTTCGACGAGGCCAGCGTGACCGCTACCGAGCACATAATGACGACAGCCTGTGTGGCGGAGGGCATAACAATCATTAGAAACGCCGCTGCCGAGCCACATGTACAGGATCTCGCGAACTTCCTCAAAGCCATGGGCGCTGATATCAAGGGCATCGGCACCAACACACTCGAGATAAACGGCACAAAAAAGCTCCATGGTGTTGACTACACAGTTTGCGGTGATCACATCGAGGCCGGGAGTTTCCTTGCCATGGCCGCCGCGACTGGGGGAGAAATAGAGATTTGCGGCATAACCCCTAGAAACCATTGGATGACACGGCGTATCTTCGAGCGGTTCGGCATACATTTCGAGATGTCAAATGACACAATCGCCATGCCAGGCGATCAGAAGTTGCGCGTCAGGCCCGACTTCGACCACGGCATTCCTGTAGTCGCCGACGGCCCATGGCCTCAGTTCCCCAGCGACATGATGAGCTGCACGATAGTCATGGCAACTCAAGCCAGAGGCTCGGTGCTGTTTTTCGAGAAGATGTTCGAGAGCAGGATATACTTTGTCGACCTGCTGATCCGCATGGGCGCCAATGCCATCGTTTGCGATCCGCACAGGGTTGTCGTCTCTGGCCCCTCGAGGCTAAGAGCCATGGAAATGTCTAGCCCTGACATAAGGGCAGGGATGGCAATGCTCATCGCCGCGCTTTGCGCACGCGGGACAAGCACGATACACAACGCCACGGTTATAAGCAGAGGCTACCAGGAGATCATTCGTAAAATAAGCTTGCTGGGCGGCCAGATATCGGGATTTTAAATTGGTGATGCCCCGAATCCGTGACGGCTCGGAGAAGGTGAAAATGCCATTCTGGAGTGTTTTCAAATGAGGAAATTTCGGAGAGAAAAAAAGACGGGCCAAACCCCGTCACAAATTCAGGAGGATTAATAAATGCCGACCCAAACAAATTCAAGTTGGTTCGAACAGGCTCGTTACGGGATGTTCATCCATTTCGGACTCTATAGCCTGTTGGGGCGCGGGGAGTGGGTTTGGAACCGCGAGCAGGTGCCTTTTCACGAATATACCGCGTTGGCGGACAGCTTCACGGCGGGTGAATTCGACGCGGAAGCGTTATGCGATCTGGCCGTTCGCGCCGGGATGCGCTATGTTGTAATTACCACCATGCATCACGATGGCTTCCGTCTCTATGACACTGACCTTTCTGAGTTCTGCACGACAAAGACAGCGGCGAAACGCGATCTCATAGCTGAAATTGTTGATGCCGCCCGTTCACGCGGACTGAAAATCGGCCTCTACCACAGTTTGAACAACTGGCATGACAAACCGGATGCCGTCGATGCGCTGGAAGACGAAGATGCCTACGGCAGGTTCATCGAGAACACATTCTCGAGGATCAAGGAGCTGGTGACAAAATTCAACCCGGTAGATATCCTTTGGTATGACGGATGGTGGCCCTTCAACGCAAATGGATGGCAAGCAATGAAAATGAATGAAATGGTTCGCGAAATCCAGCCTCATATTTTTTTTAACGGACGGAACGGGCTGCCTGGGAATTTCTCCACACCTGAAGGGCATATGGCAGTCCCCGATCCCTGGCGCCCCTGGGAAGCCTGCATGACCCTGAACAACAGTTGGGGATACCACGCCGGCGACAAAGATTGGAAAAGACCCGTTGAGGTCGTGAACATGTTGGCAACCGCCGCCAAAGGGCGCGGCAATCTTCTTCTCAATATCGGGCCCCGTGGCGACGGCTCCGTGCCTGAGGAATCAGTCAAAGTGCTTGAAGAAGTCGGCTCCTGGCTTGGCCGCGGTGCTGCCGAGGCAATTTATGATACCGATCTCTTCACCTTTAATCTCCGTGAACGAGGATCACACCGCGGCGACTGGTGCTCACACGGACCATTCACCTCCAAGGGCAATAATCTTTATCTGCTGGTTCGTCGCTGGCCAGGATCAAATTTGGCCGTCGGCGGCATCGAAGCGGAAGTTCGCGAAGCTTATCTTCTTGGCAACGAGGGTTTTAGAGCCGTCAACTTTAAACAGGAGGCTGGCCGCACAGTCGTCTCGGACCTGCCCGCCAACCCTCCTGACTCTCTGTGCCCGATCGTCAAGTTCATTTGTGAACAACCGCCCTTGATTTACCAGTGCGGCGGCCTTCGCGTCCCGATCGTGGCTCATCCACACTATGATCCCTGCCCATCGGACATCGCTCATTGACGCACAGAGTTCCATGGCAATAGAGCCAATTTCAAAACTTCCCGTGGCCGCCCATAGGGTTGGGGCGGAATTTTGAAATTGGCCCAATAAAATTAAAATTTGACTCTTTTGCAGAATCTGGACAGGGGGTCGTTCAACAATCACCACGCCCCCTAAGCTATCCATAGGCCCCGAATCCGAAGAAGAAATATTTTTTTGCAATGCGGTACGCCCAGTGTCTTTCAGGGATTTCCTTCCCTGGGATATGGTGTCCACAGGACGGGGTAGTCTCTGCGAGCTCGTCGTAGGCGGTATCTCTGAGGCTGGAGTCCCTGGCGTTTTCACTGCACAGAAAGTCCAAAAGCTCGGCAGGTTTCTCGAGAAGCACGCAACCCCTTGTCTCGGACGAGGCAAACCTCCTGAACGCCGGCATGAAACCTGCATCTGTAAGAGTCTCGTTAAGGCTTTGCCTGCAGATGTTGTTCTTTGAAAACTGCAGCGGGGGGCAGAACTCGAGGTCGCCTGCGGGGCCGATATGATGGCTTATGCCCATAGCTCCCGGGCAAAGCGCACGGCCGTCTGCATCCCAGTATGCGTCGACTATGATCATTGGCACGGCAACACGGGTCTCGACGATGAAACGCCTGAGTCTGAGTATATCCTCCTCGTCAAGCGCAAGCTCCGAACAGGGGTTCTCGCCGACTGGACGGTAGATGTAGTACCAGAGGTAAAGCACGCCCATGTCCATCAAGTCCTTGACAAACGAGTCTGACACGAGTTCGTTGATGTTCGAGCGGCATACGCTGGTGGCCACGCCGGTGATGAGGTGGTTTCTGACGCATGCCTTGAGACCGGCGAGCGATCTTTGGTAGACATCTTTGCCACCCCTCCGCTCGTCAGAGACATCGCCCAGACCCTCTATGCTCACCAGCGGCGTGACGTTGCCCATTCGTCTTAGCCTTGCCGCGATTTCGTCGGATACCAAAGTGCCGTTGGTGAACAACTGGAAATAGCATTCGGGATGCCTTCCTATAATATCAAGGATTGACGAGTGCATCAGGGGCTCTCCACCGAGAATGCCGAAAAAGTAAGACCCGTTACGTTTGCACTCGGCGATAATGCCCTCGATCTGCTCCTGGTCCAGCTCGATGCCGGGTTTGCCGACAGACATCCAGCAGCCCTGACAACGGAGGTTGCATCTGTTTGTCACAGATATAACTATGAATGCCGGGAAGGGATGACGCTCCTTGAGCCTGCGTCTCTCGAAATGCCTGACGGCCTTGATACTCTTGTATCCGAACGTGTAGCAGAATTTGAACAACAGCTTCAGGTCGGTGATCTTAAGGAACCGCAGAGCAAGTTTCAAAAGCATCTCAAACTCCGATGTCGGCATCCTGCGGAGTGCAGGGAATATTTCGGCTGTCCTGAAAGCTTGTTGACACCTCGGCACCAACGCCCAGCGCTGGTGCCTGCGACAGCCGATTGCCAGAAGCGGCTTGTTAAAACCAAATTCATTTTCACAAAGAGGAAACGAAGGTAAGGGAATTTTTCTTCTGCCTCACTTTCCTTTCTTCCCTCCTTGTTTAACTTATCCCCGTCTCGCGAAGTTCGCAAATCAAACGACTAAGATTCCGCATCTGTATCAATCTGTGGAGCCAATTTCAAGACTCCCCGTGGCCGCGCGGCCTGCTATTTTGGATGCGAGGCCACGCCGATGCGGGAGCGGGCATACCTGTATGGTCTGTCCCGACCG